>CAYPCK010000009.1:0-15972 GCA_964409185.1 uncultured Anaerolinea sp.
TCCACACCCTGATGGGCGACCTGCTCGTGCGCGAGAACCACACGCAGGAAGCCATCGCCAAATTCATGACCGTGGCGCAAGCCTACAGTGTGCGCGGCGAGGCGGTTCAATCGGCAAAGATGCTGCGCCGCGTGGTGCAACTCGCGCCCATGGACATGCACGCGCGCACGAAGTTGATCGACCAGCTCGTCTCGCGCGGGCAGGTGGACGATGCCATCCGCGAGTACATCGAACTCGCCGACATTTACTACCGCCTCGCCGAACTCGACATGGCGCGCAAGACCTACACCACCGCGTTGCGCGTCGTGCAACAACACAACGCCGATCGCACCTGGAACATTCATATCCTCCAGCGCATGGCGGATATTGACATGCAGCGCCTCGATTGGAAGCAAGCCATCCGCGTCTACGAACAGATCCGCACGCTTCGCCCCGACGATGAAGCGGTGCGCAAGAATTTGATTGACCTCAGCTTCAAACTGGGCCAGCCCGCGCAGGCAAACGCCGAGATCGAAAGTTACCTCTCGTATTTGCAATCGAGCAACCGCGATGCGCAGATCGTGCCGTTCCTCGAAGACATTCTCACCGAACGCCCCAGCGATATGCTCCTGAAGCGCGCGCTGGCGGGAGCGTACCAGCAGGCGGGGCGCGTGGAGGAGGCGGTGAGTCAGCTGGATGCCGTTGCCGATACGCTGTTGAATACGGGCAAGAAAGAGGAAGCCATGATGATCGTGAATCAGATCCTTCTGCTCAACCCGCCCAACGCCGAACAATACCGACAACTCTTGTCGCAATTACAGCAGTAGGTTCAAGTCCCGTCACCCCGTGGCGGGACTTTTCGCTTCCTCCCCACTTCATGTTGATCCGGTTTAATCGGCATCTCACACCCCGATGCTATAATCCAAAACGTGTCACCCTCCCGAAGGACATCGGGACGATGTGAGCGTAGCGAAGGGTCTCCGCCGCTTCGCGGCGGGATTCTTCTGTCGCTTCGCTCCCTCAGAATGACACAATATTGTATGTTGGGTTTTTAATATATTACTTTCGGGAGAAATTACCATCATGCCTCAAACACAAAACCGCGCCGTGATGAAATGGCTTACCTTCTTTGCCTTCATTGTGGCGTTCCTCATCGTCTTCGGCGGATTCGTCCGCCTCACTCGTTCCGGTCTCTCCATCGTGGAGTGGAACCCCATCAGCGGCGTTATTCCGCCCATCGGCGCGCAAGCCTGGCAGGAAGAGTTCGCCAAATACCAGCAATCGCCCGAGTATCTCAAGGTCAACACGGGAATGACTCTCGGCGAATATCAATACATCTTCTACATCGAATGGATTCACCGGCTGATCGCCCGTCTCGCTGGGCTGGCGTATGCCATCCCTGTTTTTTATCTCCTATTCAAGAAAACCATTCCGTGGAAGGAATTCGGCGTCTACTTCGTGATGGGCATGTTGTTCATCTCGCAAGCCTTCGCCGGTTGGATCATGGTCGCCAGCGGACTCAACGACCGCCCGTCCGTCAGTCACTTCAACCTGACGATCCACCTCCTGCTCGCGCTTGCCCTCTTCGGCATCGCGTTGTGGACAGCCTTTGGGCACAAGTACGGCTTCCCTGCGGCGGGGCATAAACCGAAGTGGTCTCTCCCTTCCAAACTCGCGCTGACGTATTTTGCCCTGCTCATTCTACAGATCGCCTACGGCGGCATGACCGCGGGGCTCAAGGCGGGACACGTTTCCAGCACGTGGCCCCTTATGTTCGGCAAATGGATTCCGCCCAACCTGTTCAACTCCGCGATCAATTTCATCGAGTCTCCGCAGACCATCGTGTTCATCCATCGCTGGTTTGCGTTCGCGGTGTTGATCGCCGCGTTTGTCATGTACACGCAGGCTCGCAAAGCGGGCTATCACGGCGAGATCAAAAACGGATTGCTCCTGCTCGTCGGCGCGGTGGCATTGCAGATTACGCTCGGGGTCCTGACCATTCTTTCGTTCGTCAACATCGTCATCGCCCTGCTCCATCAAGCCACCGCCATCGGGCTGTTCGGGCTGGGTGTGTATTTCATCCACCGCTTCCGCGCGCTGGATGCGAAGGCTGGCTCACAATGAAGAGGTTTTTGATTATCACACTGGCGATTTGCCTGCTCATTCCCTCCGCGTTCGCCCTCGCCAAGGGTGAGTTCGATTACATCACCATCAAGGGACCCGGCATCACCGGCGAGATCAACGTCACGAACCCCGCGCTCACCGCCGATTTCTTCGCCTTTGCCGATTTTTCGAAAGCTTCCATCGAAGAACCTCTCAACCCCGGAGAGGGATACCAGATCGTCCGCGTCTATGTTGTGGACAACAATCCGCAACCGTTCGATCAACTGCACTATTACCCCTACACGGGCTATGTTTACTACGATGGACTGGTCGGAGGCTCGTCAGAATACGACGGCAAATGGTATGCCGCCGATGTCAATGCCAACGAACCCTTCCGCGCCGCGCTTGCCCAACGCGCGAGGTTGAGTTGGGTCACGTTTGGCGTGTTAATCGTTTTGGTTGTTGTTTTCGTCGTGGCTTATTACCGAAAACCAAAAGCGCCTCTTGATTGAAAGTGTCATTGCGAGACCTTGCTGGTGGTTGAGTAGCGCAAAGCGCGTATCGAAACCAAGCGGGTCGTGGCAATCTCATCATTTCAAGTTACATGAGATTGCCGCGTCGTGTCGCCAAAGCGCCACGCCTCGCAATGACAAACATCACCTCAACACAAACACATCCAATTTCTCATCGTACGCGAGCACCCAGACCTTCCCCTTATCAAATTCGATCTCGCCTGAAAATACATTCCTGAATTCGTCGGAGTCATCCTTGATGAAGACCTCGACGAAGCGCGTACCGGGTTCCACCTGCAAAAACTCCAGCGCGTTGATGCGACCATTGCCGCCCACGCCCGTCGGCTCGAACACATCCTCGAAGGCGGTTTCACCGTCAATCACCACGCGGATGCTCATCGGAAAATGCTCGCCGCCGAAGATCTTTGCCGGGTCGGCGCCTTCGGGCAACACAACACCTTCGGGAATATCCGCCACTTCCACTTTGCCTTGTGCATCCACTGCGATCCGCAACGCGGATTCCTCCGCGGCGGACATGCCGCTGGGGATATCCAAGGGCAGGGCGATGGCGAACAAACCCAGCAACAGGATCGTCCCGAGCAAGCCGCTCACCAACGATGGCACCAGCCGGTTGCGTTCCTTCACGCGCGGCAAAACAGGCGCGGGTTTATTTTTCTGAAACGCCTCGGTGTGCAACACATCTAAAAATTTTTCCACAGGCTTCGGGTCGTTCGGCGTCGCTTCGAGCCAGTGCAAACCCTTCGTCACCAGCGCGGGGCGAAGATGCAAGCGGTTCAGGATGGAAAACGAATCCTCGCGGTTCTGATTGTCGTCATACGGGGAGGATAACAACACGACATCGCGCGCTCCTTCGCTTTGCAACGTCTTGATCCAATCAATGTTGACCGCGCCGATGCTCGGCAGCACCGCCGTGACGACTTTCGCATCCTCCCCATTCCAGTTTGCCACGCCAACCGGGCGTTCTTCCCCTCCCACGCCCAACTTCTCCGGCAAGCCGCCCAGCGTGTCCGTCCGTTGATTGGTGAACATCACCGTGACCGGATTCTTCTCCTTCACTTCACGATGCAACGCACCCTTCAACACGCCAAACACCTGCTCGCCGCTATACCCACCCTTCAAATGGATCGCATCCACCGGGCACGAGCCGACGCAGATTCCGCACGCCGTGCATTGACTGGCGTTGACCACCGCAAGTTTCTGGTAGCCGCTGTCGTCGTCCCGCTCCACCATGCGGATGGCATCGTACGGGCATTCGGTGTAGCACAAAACGCACCCGGTACACTGCGGGTCGGTGATGACGGCTGGTCCCGCGTCACGACCGGAGGCAAGCCACGGGAGCAGAAACAGGCTCCCCGCGGTGAGAACCGCAAGTCCCCAAAAGATGATGTTCCCCCACATGTCCGCCAGCGGAAGAAGCGCGAGGTAGAAACTGTCAATCGGCACCGAGTCGACCAGCGTGCCAAGATCCGCGGGCGCGTAGGACATGGCGGGTTTGAACAACGAGAGGATGACCAGACCCACAAGCGATTGAACCGCCGCCCAGCGCGGAGTCCACCAGCGCGCGCGCGAGAGGCGCAGGCTATGAATGTTGATGAAGAAAAATGTGATGATCGGGACGAAGACGTGCAAAAAAAGGATAATAACGAAATTCGAAAACGTGCGCGAGGCGAGATCGGTGGACACGTAGGTGAGACCCGAACCGCCCGCAATGGTCTCCATCATGAATTCAGTCATCCACTGCGCGCGCTGGTCCCACACCAGCCAGTAGCCGAACGTGCCCGCCAGCCACGTCATCGCGAGCATGATCCAGCCGCTCGTCCACGCCAGCCAGCGCGAACCCCAGAAGCGGTCGCCGATGAACATGCGCGCGAGGTGCAGGATGATGAGGATGATCATCGCATCCGACGCGTAACGATGCACACTGCGGATCAGCGAGCCGTACCAGGTGGAGCTTATTTTTTCCACGGTGGCATACGCCACCTCCGCGCCGGGGCGGTAGAGCAGGGTCAGGTACACGCCGGTGACGATCAACACGAGCAACATGAAGATCGTCAGCGTGCCGAGGTGATAGAACGGGTTGAAATCCGACTTTGCAAAACGGTTGATCGCGCCTTCAATGGTAACGCCGATTCTTTCAAGTCGTCGCATGAAGGTTCGTTCGGTGTAGAGTTTTTTTGTCATTAATGGTTTCCAGTTTTCATAAATGTATCGGCGGTTGAGTAGACGGCGTGTTCTTTCACCGTCGTATCGAAACCACCATGCATGTGAAATTCTTTGTTTGTACGTTACTGGTGATCTCGATACGTCCCGCCAAGAACAGCGGGACTACTCGATCACCGGGTCGTACAACAACGGATACTTATTCATCCGCATGGCGTTCGCTGTGACGAAGACACTGCTCATCACCATCGCCAGCGCGGCAAAGACCGGTTGCATCAACCCTGCCATCGCCAGCCCCACGCCGACGAGATTGTACACGAACGCCCAGCCGAGATTTTCACGCACACGGCGCATCGTCGTCGTCGAGAGATCGAACAACCACGGCACCGCGCGCAAGTCGTCGCGCATCAACACCACATCCGAGGCGGCGCGCGTCGCGTCCGCGCCGTGGTTCATTGCCAGCCCAACCGTCGCCGCGGCGAGCGCGGGTCCGTCGTTGATGCCGTCGCCGACCATCGCGGTGTTCTCACCCAGCCGCGACATTTTTTCATCGGGATGCAACTCCGCCTGCACCGGCACATCGAGCAACGAAGCCCATCGTTCGCCCGCGCGCGCATCGTCGCCGGTCAACACGCTAAGATTCAGTCCGCGCGACTTCAACTCGCGGATGACTTCCCCCGCCTCTTCACGGACGGTCTCTCCCAAGCCGATAATGCCGCGGACTTGCCCATCCCAACCGGCATACACGACAACCTGCCCCGCGTCTTTCCACAAGTCAGCCTGGTTTGCGATCTCCTTCGGCATCGCCAACCCCTCGGCGGACATGAGCCGGGAGGAGCCGATGTGAATTGGAGATTGGAGACTGGAGATCGGTAATTGACCGACTACGCCGAGGGACGGGAGGGATTTGAACGATGTTGGTTTTATACGTTCAACTTGATTTTCTTCGGCGTAATCCACGATGGCTTTTGCCAATGGGTGTTCGGATTCGTTTTCTATGGAAGCGACGATGGAGAGGAACATCTGTGGATTCAGGGAGCTTGCTCCCGTATTCAACGCCAGCAAGCTGGCTGGGTCCAAAAATATACCTTGCACTTTCATCGGTAATTGCGTGAGCGTGCCGGTCTTATCGAAGAAAACCTTTTCCACGTTTGCCAGTCGTTCGAGCGCGGCAGTGCTTCGCAATATGATTCCCGATTGAGCGGCGCGTTCCAGCGACAGCCACAACGTAAGCGGAGTTGCCAGCCCCAGTGCGCACGGGCAGGCGATCAGCAACACGGAGAGCGCGACCAGCATACCCTTTTCAAAACCGGATTGATAATTCCAGACCATGAAGGCAACGGTTGCCAACGCGAGCGCGATCGGCGTCATCCACGCGGAGAGTTTGTCGGCGAGGCGTTCGAGGGGCGAGCGATTCCACAATGCCTCGTGGAGCAATCGCCCGATCTGCCCGGCGGTCGTTGATTCGCCGACCGCCGAGGCGATGACCTCGAAACTGCCGTCCAGGTTAATCGTCCCGGCTTTGACGGCATCGCCCTCGCGGCGCGCCACCGGTTTGGGTTCGCCGGTCAACAGCGACTCATCCACGTCACCTTCGCCCAGGGCGATCAAACCGTCCACCGGGAAGCGGTCGCCGGGGCGAACGCGGACGCGCATACCGGGTTTCAAGTCGGTGACGAGGATGGATCGATCCGAACCGCCGGTCACAACCACAGCGGTTTCGGGAATCTGTTCAAGCAGTTTTGCCACAGCCATATTGCTGGCTTTGCGCGCCTGCATCTCCAGCCAGCGACCGATCGAGATGAGGAAGATCAGCATGGTTGCCGTATCGAAATACAACCCGCCGTGACCGACGATCAAATTCCGCACCGACAGGGCAAACGCGGAAAATGTGCCGATGGTGATGAGCGTGTGGATGTTCGGTTGCCCTCGCAGGAGGCTGGCTAACCCCGCTCGCAGGATCGGCAAGCCGAGCAAGATCAACACCGGCAGGCTGGTGACCAGCATCATGACCTGGAAGAAATCCACGAGCGGTTGGGATTCGGGCGTTGCCCAGCCGAAAATTTCACGGGCGTAGATTCCCGCGCCGACGATCATGTCATGCAGAACCATTACGCCGCCGATGAGCAGGCGGGTGAAAAACGATTCTTCCTCATCGTAGGGTTTTTCATCGGGGAGGGTGGCGCGATAACCGAGGGAGCGCACGCGTTTTTTTAGAGATTGGAGATTGGTAATTTTTGAGTCGAAGGTGATGTTGGCTTGTTGTTGGATGTAGTTGACTTCCGCGCTTGCGACTCCCCGCGTGCGCTTCAGCTGTTCGCTGACCAGCCACGCGCAGGAGGAACACCACATGCCGCTGAGCGTGAATGTGATGTTTTCAGCGTGTTCTGAATTTGCGACGACGGTCACCGGCTTCGCAGGCGACTCGGCAAGCAACGCGGCGACCTCCCTGCACGAGGGACAGCAGAACACATCGCCCCGGTCATTCGTGAGGGGATGCAGGGTCGTCAGTCCGCAGAGGGAGCAGGCGGTGAGGGTGCGAGGGGCGGTAGTGGTTGCGAGGGACATTGAGTAATCCGTATTGCGTACTGCGTATTGCGTGTTTCGTGTTTCCTTGTTTACCTGTCTACGTGTCTACCCGTTTACGCTTTTCACCAAAACATCACTGAACCAATCATGAAATGGTCAACGATTCCAAGCATGGCAAACCCGCGCATGGCAAATTGGAAGCCGAAGATCATCATGACGAGGGAGGCGAGTCCGCGCGACCGGGTTCGTGATTGGGATTTATTTGCCAGCCATTTGATGGCAAACAGGCTGGGGAGGGTGGCAACGCCGAAAATGAGCATATTCAACGCGCCGTTGAACATATTTGCGGAGGCAATCGCAGTGACGAGGGCGGTGAGCGCCAAGCCGCAAGGGAGGAGTCCCCAAAGGAGGCCGAGCAGGTAGACTGTCGGGAGCGAAGCGGTTTTGAAGGCGCGGATGGCGCGTCCCCAGCGGCGAGTCAACGAGGCGAAGATCAGTTCGGGGGAGGGAGTTAATCCAATGAACGCGGATGCCATATAAAAGGCGAGAATGGCGAAGAGGATCGAAAGCGCGGCTTGCAGTTTGTCGAATTGCCAAAGGCTTTGCCCGAACGCGCCGAACAACGCGCCGAGCGCGATGTAGGTTGTGATGCGCCCGGCATGCGCCAGCGCCCAGGCGAATTTATTTTGGAATGCGGGCTGGCGGTCGAAAAGGATGACGACGGCGCTGCACATCCCCACGCAGTGACCGAGACTCCCCAGCAAGCCAAGAAACAATGAAGCCAACATTTTCTATCGTTTATGTGCAAATTTTTCAGAAAAACTTCGGAAGCCTCGAAAGACTTCCGAAGTTTATTGTGATTCAATTTACCGAATGAACCAGGTACGGCCGAGCAGCCACCAGTTGGCAAGGTAATACACCGCGAACCAGACGAGGAAGGCGAACACAAGCACGAGCGTGCCGCGCGGTTGGTTTTGCTTATCCTCGAGGTCGTGGTCGGTGAGCTTGGTGGATTCGAGCACCGGGTTGTTCGTACCGGAGACGAGAAGCAGGTTGCTCGCTTCGAGCCGCGGACCGGTGAGGATCGAGGTCAGCACGATGGTGACGTACATGATGCCGCCGGTGACCGCGATGAGCGCGCCGATGCCGAAGATGGCAAGGGTGAGATCGATCGTACCGGGGACGACGCCGGAGAAGGTGATGTCCCAGTTGCGGCGCGAGACGCCCTGCAACCCGCTGGTGATCATACCCAGCGAAACGAGCGCGGTGCCTCCGCCAAACACGTACGGTTGCCAGACCGCCCACTTTTTGAGTTTAAGTTCCTTGCGGAAGATGAGCGGGATCACGTAGTACGTGAAGCCCATGAAGGCGGTCGTCGTGCCGCCGACCACGGTGGCGTGGAAGTGACCCGGCAAACGGAGCGTGTTGTGCGCCAGCATGTTGATCTGTTCGGTGCCGATGGTTACGCCGGTGATGCCGCCGATCCAGCCGAAGAGGATCATCGAGACGACCAGCGCGGCAAAGCCCGGTTCACCCCACGGGGCGTTCCGAAGCCAGCCGAACAAGCCTTTGCGGTAGCCTTTGGCGCGGAGCGCCACTTCCATGGCGGCGGGGATGGAGAAAGCGTGCATCATCGAGCCGAGCACAGCAAGGTACATCGCGTAGGAGGTGTTGACCATTTTCCAGGCGAACGAGAGACCGGGGTCTACGAGCAGGTGATGCGCTGAGCCGAGGTTGATGAAGAACAGGTAGAGGATAAACGCGAAGCGTGAGAACTTCTCGTTCAACGGGCGCACGCCGACGGTCATCTGCGCGAGGGAGTACCAGATGGCGACCATCGCCGCGAGGTTCACCTGTTGCGCGGGGTGACCGAAACCCCAGAAGAAGTTACGGTAAATACCCGGGTCGAAGTTCGCCAGAACGCCCAGCGACCAGAGGAACGCCGGCACGATCGCCGCCGCGCCTTCGAGCAGGGTGAAGACTGCCAGGATGGCGGCGGTCATCAAGCCGAACACGACCAGAGGCATCGAGCCTTCGATGCGTCCCTCGCGTTTGGCAACGACGATGTTGATGAAGAAGGTGATGACCTGGATCAACGCGCCGACCGCGAACAGAATGTAACTGAGATAGAACAGCGGGTGCGCCTTCATCGGCACGTATGCTGTGAACGCCACAATGCTGTTCGTATCGAACAACACCACGAAGTTCGCCATCAGCCCGCCGACGGTCATCAATATGAAACCAAGCCAGGCGAGTTTGGGCGAAGCGTGGCGCGCATTCAGCAAGACGGTGGAACCGAAGTGCAAGCCCGCCATCTCGAAGAACACGATCCATGCGACGAGCATGTCGATGCCGTGGAGCGTCAGCAGGCGATAGAACCAGGTCGCATCGAGGAGATGAACCGCCTGCCAGCGGGTGAGCGCGATCAGGAGCGCGGCGATGCCGCCAAGGGTTAACGTCACGACCGCCATGACCGCGTTGGCGATGATTAGGCGTTCGGTGTGCATGTCCACTTTGAGGGTGAGCACGGGGCAGGTGCGATAATCGTCCTTCGCGTCTTTTGCCCAGGGGAAGGTTGGTGCAAGGGTTGCCATGTCTCCTCCTATTTCACGATGATTTTCCCGACCATCGTGTGGTGGCCCAGGAAACAATATTCATTGCAGACAACGGTAAATTCGCCGGTGGATGTCGGCGTGATGGTTGCCACGTAATCGTAGCCGGGCAGGACCTGCAAGTTGATGTTGACCGGCTGGAGCGAGAACCCGTGGTCAAAATCCATCGAGGAAAGATGCAGGCGGTATTCCTGCCCCTTTTCGAGTTGCAGGATGGGGTACCACTGCCAGGTGCTGGCGCGCAGGTACACGTCACTGCCGGGCGGCGGCGCCACCACCGGGATGCCGTTCTCCTCCCCGATTTGATATTGATCGACAAAGTCGTTTACCGTTGCCGCATATTTCTGCGGCGTGGTGCGATAGGTTTCGGCAGGCACGTTCTGCTTCCCCATGAAATACCAGAGCGGCATCATGATGGTGAGAAAGATGCACCATACCAATGCCACGGTCAGCCAGGTCTTTTCCATGCGACCCATCGGCTTCCACCAGTTTCGTTCGGGTGCTAACATATGCGTAATTCTCCTTTGTTGGTTGGGCGCCTTACGGAGTCGGCGGCACGCCCATCAAATCCATGATGCCCCACGCGTTATAGATCACCCCGCTGATCAACAACGACAACAGGAACAACAGCCACATATTGTCGAACACTTTCTGCATCGGATCAATCGGTTCGTTCTCTTGCTTCTCTTTCTTAGACATGGAACTCTCCTTCCGGGTAGGACATTTAAGGCAGGATAAACCTTAATTGATTTGCAACATGTTAGCATTTGATAAACAAAAATGAATGTGAAGAATGTCACTTGCCAATGCATGACATTCATCCCTTTTGGATAAAACGGCTCAAAATATGAAACTTTACTCTTTTATCCGAAATACGCTTGCGAACATTCATCGGCTTGCCTTTCGCTCTTCAATCACAGACATTGCTCATGCCGTGCATGTAACGGATGTCACTGTTTCATTCATGGTATTCCCATACAATTTATCCATATTCAATTCGGAGGCATATCGATGAAGAAATTTGCATTACTCACCCTGATCGTGGCCACTACCCTGATCCTTGCGGCATGCGGCGGAGGCGGCGAAGAAGCCGTCGCCACGTTGGAACCGGTCCCCGCCGAGTTTGCCGGTAAAACCAACCCGTTCGGCGCGGAAGCGGTGACCGACGGCGCGGCTGTGTTCAAGACCAACTGCGAATCGTGCCATGGTCCCCTCGGGCATGGCGACGGACCGGCGGGTGAAGTACTCGACCCCAAACCGAAGAATCTCGGCGAATTGCAGCAGCGCGCCACTGACGATTATCTGTTCTGGCGCGTGAATACCGGCAAGCCCGGCACATCCATGGCGCCGTGGGCTGGCATTCTCACTGAAGATCAGATCTGGCAGGTAATCGCATTCGTCCGCACCCTTCAGCCGTAATCGTCTTCTGTGTAATAAAGAGCGATGCTTTCGAAGCATCGCTCTTTTTATTGTCTCTTCACTTTTGCATGCATGGCAAAACCGATGGTGCTGATTGCCAACCCGGTCACCGAGGCGCCCCACGCGAGAAAATTCAAAAAGAACGTAGACTCCAATAAATGGATGACCATCAAAAAAGGCAGGACAATGCCCAACAGCATCAGAGTCACGCCAAAGGTTAGAAGAAAGCGGGGGTTGGTCATTGCGGTTGATACAACCAGCACGCTACAAAATGATGCGGCTCGGGTTCAAAGTCCCTCGGCTCTTTTTCATCACATAAACCGGGAATGGCTTTTGCGCAACGCGTATGGAAACGGCAGCCCTTCGGCGGGTTGACCAGACTCGGCGGCTCACCAGGCGGAACTTCCTTGAACGAATCGGCGTTGCGCGCGTCGGGATCGGAGGTAGCGGCGAGTAAAGCATGGGTATACGGGTGAAGCGGGTTTTCGAGCAGGCGGCGCGTGTCCGCTTTTTCGATCAGGTTACCCGCATACATCACAAAGATGCGTTGCGAAAAATATTTCACCGTCGAGAGATCGTGCGTGATGTAAATGACCGAAAGCCCGTGCGACTCTTGCAAGGCGCGCATAAGTTTGAGGATTTCGACGCGCACCGAGGCATCGAGCATCGAGACCGGTTCGTCGGCGACGATCAACTTGGGTTCGCGCAACATCGCGCGGGCGATGACGATGCGTTGCTGCTGACCGCCGCTCAACATGTGCGGAAACTTCGGCAGAAAATCCTCCACCGGATGGAGTTTGACTTCCGTCATCACCTTGTGGATATGCGCCAAGCGCCCCTCTTTATTTTTCATCCCGCTGATGATGAGCGGCTCTTCCAGAATTTGTTGCACGCTCATGAACGGCGGTAACGCGCCGTATGGGTCTTGCTGGACGTAACCGATCTTGAAACGATACTTCTGCAAGCCGCCCCCCTTCAACTCGAATAAATTTTCATCGTCAAAAATGACTTCGCCGCTTGTGGGAGTGTTCAACCCCAGGACGGTCTTCATCAGGCT
This sequence comes from uncultured Anaerolinea sp., assembly GCA_964409185.1. Classification (GTDB taxonomy): domain Bacteria; phylum Chloroflexota; class Anaerolineae; order Anaerolineales; family Villigracilaceae; genus Defluviilinea. The sequence goes on from CAYPCK010000009.1 coordinate 12,393, forward strand.
GGACTTGCCGCATCCACTCTCCCCTACAACTGCCACCGTCTCCCCTTCCGCCAGGTCGAAACTGACGCCGTTCACCGCCTTGACGTAGCCCGCGTGACCGAAGCCGAATCGGCGCAACTCGTACCACACATGCAAATCCCGAACCGATAGCAGGGGCTGGGTTTCGTTGATCTTTCCATTCATCGTCATAACCTCGCGTAGATCGGTGATCATTGATGCAACCAGCACTTTACTTTGCGCCCGTTCTTTCCGAGCATGGGCGGTTCGTCATCGCATTTATCAAAACGGAACGGGCAACGCGCCGCGAAGCGGCATCCCTTTGGAGGGTTGATCAGGCTGGGCGGTTGACCGATGATGAACATCGGGTCTGAATCGCTGCGCAGGCGCGGCACGCTCGCCATTAACATCTGCGAATAGGGATGAAGCGGCGCGGGGAAAAAGTCGCGCGCGTGTCCCGTTTCTACGATCTGACCCGCGTACATGATGGCAACCTCGTCCGCCAGTTCGCTGGAAGTAGCAATGTCATGCGTGATCAAAATGAACGATGTACCAAGTTCGTGCTTGATGCGCTTTAATACGTTCATGATGTTGGCTTGCGTGAGCAGGTCGAGGGCGGAGGTCGGCTCGTCGAGGACGATCAAGCTGGGGCTGGTGACCAGCGCCATGGCAAGCGCGACGCGTTGGCGCATCCCGCCGCTTAACTCGAAGGGATAGCGGCTGACAAAATCCTGCGGCACACCCACATGCTGAAACATTTTGTAGACCAACCCCATCGCTTCGGTCTTGCTCAACCCCAGGTGAACGATGGCGGGCTCGGCAACCTGCTCGCCCACGCGCATGACCGGGTTGAGCGAGTTCATCGCGGCTTGCGGGACGAGCGAGACGCCCAGCCACCGCACGTTCTTGCGGAACTCTTCATCGTCGAACTTCATCACATCCGCGCCCTGCAAAAAAACCCTGCCTTCGAATATTTCGACATTGCGGGGCAGAAGCCGCAGCATGGCTTTGGCGAGCGAACTCTTCCCACAGCCCGATTCGCCGAGGATCACCACCGCGCGATTCGAGTCGAGGTCGAAGTTCACGCCGTCCACGGCTTGCACACTCCCGCCGCGAGTCTTGAAATGCAATTTGAGCTTTTCGATCTGGAGGAGTTTGTGCGGGGAGGTCTGGTTCATGCGTCTCTCAATTTGGGGTTGAAGATACGATCCAGCGCAAAGCCGAGCATGGCAAAGCCCAGTCCGGTGAACATGAGGAGGATGGTGGGCTCGAGAATCCAGTAGTAGTAGCCGCGATAGAGCGCGCCGTTCGAGTTGGCATCTTGAATAATCTTGCCCCACGTCGGCAAAACGGGGTCGCCTAAACCAAGCACAGCCAGCGAGGCTTCAAGGAACACGAACGCCGGAACCGATGAAACCTGCCCAGGGATAAGCAATGGAATCATGCGTGGAATAAGGTAAAAGAACACAATACGCGGTCCACTGGCGCCGTAGGCGCGCGCCGCTTCGATGTACATGGACTCTTTGACCTGCAGAAAGATCGAACGGAATCCCTTGATGGCGCCGGTAAAGATGCTGAGAGCGATTGTCGCCCCGAGAATTACCCAAAGACTGCGTGAGTAGAAGGTGCCGATCATGATGAGGATGGAGAGGAAGGGCAGAACCAGGTTCACTTCCGTGATCCGTTGAATTAGTTCGTCGATCCAGCCGGCATACCACGTGCCGATGGCGGCAATGATCATGGTCAACACCGAGGAGCCGAGGGAGGCGACCAGCCCGAAGGTCAGGGCAACGGGAGCGCCCCACAGCAAGGGGATGACGAGATCGCGGCGCGCGTGATCCGTGCCAGCCAGCCCATAGACCTGTCCGTGAAAAACGAATTCAGCCTGGATGGTCGAGTCTGGCTCAAAGGTGGTGCCGGTGATGAGGAGTTGATACTGCCCCTGGAGAAGCGAACCGGTTTCAGGGTCCGAAAAGAGCGTGGCGATGATGTCGTCGGTGCGCAGTTTGGTCTTGAGTTTTTCATCCTGCCCAAATCGATAGGTTTGCTGTTTGCTGATCGCCATGTTCGCGATTCGAATCGCGCGCCCGTCGGGCGTCAGCCATTCGAGCGAGACGAAAGGCTGTTTTTCGGCAAATTCAGATGTGAAATACAGGAGCATTTCCTGGGGGTACGTGTCGGCATCGAATTCGAATTGATGCGCGGCGAGCAACGTGCCCGTGCCTTCCGCGCCGGGAGTGAACTCATTCGAGAAGGTCTCATCCGCGGTTCGTACGGAAAACGATTCGGCGTATTTTTTCGCAGAGAAGTAATTGATCCATGCGGGGGCGGCAAACTTGGGATTTTGATACCAGATCTCCTCCCCGCCGCGCCATAAACGGATCGCTTCGTTATAGGGGATCTTTACCATGGCATAGATCGCCAGCGCGACCAACCCCAGCACAGTGATCAAACCGAACACCGCCGAGGGGTAATAGAACAGTTTTTGTAACGAGCTTTTCAACCCCGCCATCTCAACCCCCGACTTTCACGCGCGGATCGACGAGGGAGTAGATGAAATCAAGCAGAAAGACCGTCAGCGCAAGCAGGTAGGCATAGATGATCGTCGAGCCGACGATGATGGGGATATCGTACAGACCGATGGCTTGGAACAGGGTGCGTCCCAACCCGGGCCAGAGGAAGACGGTTTCCGTGATGGTCGCGCCGGTCCACAGGGTGATGATGAGCAGGGCAAAGTTGGTGATGATGTTGGGGAGGGTGGGGCGCAAAATGTATTTCCGTTCCACATCGCGCGCCGTCAATCCCTTTGCCTTCGCCATATCCACATAATCTTCGCTGGAATAGATGAGGAAAAATGTCCGGTAGTTGTAGATGCTGAGGAAGAACGAACTCAACACCAGTGATGCCGTCGGAAGCACGAGATGATTGAGCAGGCTCAGGGAATAATCGAACGGGTTGGAGGGAGGCGGGGAATCGACCATGCCTCCAAATGGCAAAACTTTAAACAAGGCGGCAAAGATGAGGATGAGGAAAATGCCGTAGAACCACGGCGGTACGGCGGAGGTTGGGGAGAGAGCCACGACAAGTTTGTCCCAGAAATTCCCGTAGCGGCGCGAAAGATTCAGGGCAAGCAGGATGCTGGAGATAAACAGGAATAATTGCGAGATGCCCATCAGCAACAAGGTGGCGGGCAACCGCTCGAGCAGAATCAGCCGTACCTGCTTCGAACCGGCATCGCTCGTCATGTTGATGGCGCGACCAAGGTTCAACGTCAATGCATTCGTGAGGTAACGGACGTTCCGCACGGCTAGTGGGACGTTCAACCCCAGGCGTTCTTCTTCGGAGGCAATCGTGTCTTGTATTAATTTTTCCCGGACTTCAGGCGCCATGGTCTTTGCCGCGGGGCTGGCAATAATGGCCTGCGTGACCCGGTCGCGAATTTCGCCGCGCATGATCGTATCCACGAACCCGCCCATGTTCGCGATCATGATCGTCAAGTACACGCCCACCACCACACTTGAAAACAACGTCAACAAACGGACTAGAACATACCGGGCAACGCGCAAGACCGTCGCGTTACGCG
>CAYPCK010000010.1:0-15683 GCA_964409185.1 uncultured Anaerolinea sp.
TCCATCCGCTGGTGGGATTGGTTGTCGCAGTTGCCGTGAGAGACGCGGTTGGCGCGGAGGATTGAGTTGTCGGCGTGATGGTCGGCGCGTTGGGCGATGGTGTTGACGTGGCGGGAGGCGGCGCGCCGGAACCACGGAAGATATGCGGACCCACCCACAACGCGCGGTCGCCGGCGGCGGGACCCACTGCCAGCGCGGTGAGAATGAATTTCACATCTCTGCCGGCGAGCGGCGTGAGGTCAACGTCCACGTTGAAGGTCTGACCTTCGTAGCGTTCGAGGAAAGGTCCCCACAGCGTGGCGATCGGGTCGCTGCCGGTTTGATAATCGAGCCGGTAGGCAACATAACAAAGCGTGGAACCGCCTTCGCATCCGATGGTCGAGCGGAAGCGATCGCCGTTCTGTACTTTGAAGGCGGGGAAGAATCCTTGAATGTAGCCGCTGGAGACGTTTTGCGGGAAGGTCAGGATGGTGGGGCGCGGGTCGGTTGCGCCGGTCTCGAGTTTTGCGCTGGCGAGTTTCAAGGCAAAGCCTTTTGAATCGCCATCCGTGCCGGGGCATGGCAGTTGCCCCGCCCCGCTGAACCACGTGCCCGAACAGGCATTCCTTGCAAAGTCGTACGCCAGACCTGCGATCGGCGTGATCGTCGGTCCTGCCGTGCTTGTGGAGGTGATGGAAGTCGGTGTCTTGCTCGGTCCGCCGGGGGTTACGGTGGGACCCGAAACCTTGATATCCACCCACCACGGTTTGTTCGCCTGCGCGCCGATGCCGAACAATGCGCCGCTGGCATTTTTGAACATCCAATATCCGCGATACGAACCCGCCGCCGATGGCGCGATCATCGGCACGGATATGTCAATCGTCTGCCCCACTTCCACCGAGCGCGAGAACGCGGCGGCGGTCGGCGCGCCCATTTGCTCGCCGCTAAAGAATACCATTTGATATGAGGTCGTCCACGCGCACGAGCCGACGTTTTTGAGTCGCCAGGTTTTTGTGAAGGTCTGACCCGGCGCAAAGGTTGTGCCATCCGCCACGGTCACATCCGCGATGAACTGCACTTTATCACACGAGGAGGGCGGGACCGTTTGCGTGATCGGCGCCGGGGTTTTCGTCGGCGTGGATGTTGCGGGCGTGCCGGTGACTGTCGGCGGCGGAGGAACGGTTCCCTTCCGGACGATGACCGGGCTTCCCCATAGGGTGCGATCTCCCACGGGAGAGCCATACGCAGAAACGTACAGGATGAACTTTACCTCCTGCCCCGCCAACGGTGACAGGTCGATGTTCGCATCGTACGTCAGCCCTTCGTAGCGTTCGCGGAACGTCCAAAACGTGCGGATGGTCCCGCCGACTTCATAGTCGAGGCGATAAGCCACATAACATGAAGTCGCGTTGAACTCACATCCTACGCGGGTTTGGAAGCGGTCGCCGCTTTCCACCCTGAAGGCGGGATAACGCGCCTGAATGAATCCGTTCGTGATATTTTGCGGAACAAACAACAAGCCGGGCAGTGACAGTTCCGCGCCGCTTTCGAACTTTGGCTTGTCTTTTTTGACGGCAAAGCCTTTGATATCCCCATCCGTCCCCGGGAAAGACAGTCCGCCCGCCCCGCTCGACCAGGTGGCTTCGCCGGCTTTTGCCGTGAAGTCATACACGACGTTTGTGCCGGAAGAACCGATCACATTGATCTCCACCCACCAGGCTTTGTTGGCGTTCACGCCAATCCCAAAGATCGTTCCCTGTTCGCTCTTGAACTTCCAGTACCCGATGTAATGACCCGGCGCGTTCGGCGCGGTCATATCCACGCTCACATCCACGGTTTGCCCGGGCGCGATACCATTCGCCACAGAGACAGCCGCGATAGTGCCCATCTGCGCGCCGGAATCGAAGACCATCGTCACGCCGTTCCACGCGCACGCGCCGATGTTTCTCAATCGCCATGTCTTCTTGAATGTCGCGCCGGGCTGAAAATTCGTGCCGTCGGGTATCGTTAGGTCGGCAACGAACTGAGCGTGAAAACATGCCGCTGCAGAGGCTTGTGATGGCATCGTTGCCGCTGGCACAAGTGATATAAGCAAGGATATCAGCACCATCACCGATACTGAATGGAATCGCGTTTTCATGAGCAGCTCCTCTAAGTCCTTCCGATGTTCTACGACGAATAGGCAGGTAAAATGTTTCCGGACAACTATACGCCTCAAGTATATCTTTTCTTGTTTGATTATTCAATCCACTTTACGAACGATTTCTCTTCTATAATACGAGCATGTCGAGAACGATTCTCCATATAGACCTCGATGCCTTCTACTGCGCGGTGGAGGAAACCCGCAACCCCGATCTACGCGGCAAAGCATTTGCCGTGGGCGGCAGACCCGAAGAACGCGGCGTAGTTGCCTCCTGTTCATATGCGGCAAGGCGGAACGGCGTGCGCAGCGCGATGCCGATGAGCCAGGCGCTTCGAGTCAGCCCGGGGTTGATCATCGTTTCGGGACATCATTGCATCTACAGCGACGCGTCGAAACAAGTGATGCAAAGATTGTATGATCTCACCGGGTTGATGGAACAGATCTCCATTGATGAAGCCTTTCTCGACATCTCGTATATCCAGGACGACCCGGAACGAATCGCCCGCACGCTTCAAGCGCGCATCCGTGACGAACTCCACCTACCCTGCTCGATCGGGATCGCCTCGAACAAACTTGTGGCGAAGATTGCCACCGAAGTGGGCAAAGCGCTCGCCTTGAAACGGATCAAAGCGCAGGGGCTGGCTGAGCCGCCTAATGCGTTGACAGTTGTCCCCGTGGGAGAAGAGGCGGCGTTCTTGAGTCCGCTACCGGCAGATATGCTGTGGGGTGTCGGACCGAAGACATCGAAGCGACTCGGTGAATTGGGAATTCACACCATCGGCGATATTGCGAAGTGGCCCGAAAATGAGTTGATCCGCTTGTTCGGCGAAAACGGACGCGAATTGGCGCGTCACGCCAAAGGAATTGATTCGCGTCCCGTCGCCACCGAGCGTGAGACGAAATCCATCAGTCAGGAAATTACATTTTCGCGCGATGTGCGCGACGACAAAACGTTGGAGAAAACGATTCGCGCACAAGCCTCGGAGGTGGCGCGGCAATTACGAAAGAACGAACTGGCTGGTTCGACGATCAAGTTGAAGATGCGCTGGCCCGATTTCACCACGTTGACGCGGCAGACCACGTTGAATCATCGCACCGACCAGGAGGATGAGATCGCTGAAGCCGCATTGAAATTGATGAAATCCGTGAGAAAATCCAATCAGTATGTGCGTCTCATCGGCGTCGGCGTAAGCGGGCTCGGCGCGCCGATTCGCCAGTTGGGCTTGTGGGATGTGGATTCCGAGAAATCGCGAAGACTGCAAGAGGCGGTGGACGTATTACAGGAAAAATTCGGCAGGGATGTGATTCACAAAGGCGAGGTCGAATGACAATGCTCAATTGCGCTCACCCAAAGCCCGCCTTACACTCAAGATGTCCAAGGAGAACATCATGAAAACGCTCGATCTCAAAAAAGACCTGAAATATCTTTATCAACCTTCGGCAAAGAAGCCTGAGATTCTCAAAGTCCCAAAACTGCAATTCGCCATGATCGACGGCGCCATCGAAAAGGGAAAGGAACCGGGCAACTCGCCCGCCTTCGCAGAAGCGACACAAGCGTTGTACAGCATTTCGTACACGCTCAAGTTCATGCTCAAGAAACGCAAAACGAACGCGATAGATTATCCTGTGATGGCGTTGGAGGGGTTGTGGGGCATACAAGATGTAATGGTTAACGTGGCAAAGAAGGATAATTGGTCGTACACGCTGATGATTTTGCAGCCTGATGTGATCACGAAAGACGTATTCGCCGAGGGGTTGGAACAGATCCGTAAAAAGAAGGGCGACTCCCCTGCCCTTTCAAAGGTGCGGCTCGCGCATTTCGAAGAAGGGTGGTGTGTGCAGATGATGCACATCGGGCCGTACGCCACCGAACCCGCCACCATCGAGACGATGCGCGCCTTCGCCCTTGAAAACGGATATCGCGACAATGTGGGACCGAATGGCTTGCACCACGAGATTTACCTCGGCGACCCGCACAAGGCTGACCCGTCAAAGTTGAAGACGGTGCTGAGGCATCCGCTGGAGAAAATTTAATTCTAAGACCTGACAGGTTTAGGAAACCTGTCAGGTCTACATGAGAAAATGAACTGCTACTATCATCCCGATAAACCCGCCATTGGATTATGCAAACACTGCCAGCGCGGGGTGTGCTCCGATTGCGCCGCGCTGGTGGAGGATTGCCTCGCCTGCAAGAATCGTCACGAGGAACAGGTGCGGGCGATGGGGTTGCAACTTGTGCAGGCGAAACGCGTCCGTTCGGATTACCTCCGCAATGCAATTTTTTATGGGGCGATGGGAATTTTGTTTACAGCGTTTGGCGTCTCCCAGTTCAACTGGTTGGGGTTGCAAGCAGTTGTCTATGCAGCCATTGGTCTGGCACTTCTCTGGGCGGCGCTGGCGAATTATTTGGAGAGCAGGAAATATAAGTAGCGTGGTCTCGATACGGCGGCGGCGGTCGAGTAGGACGAAGTCCGTACCGAGACCCGCCGCCTACTCGATCACCAAAAATGCAACTACAGTTATATTACTGCGTATGTCCTTTCAGACATCATTTGAAAGGAGAATAGACATGAACACCAACTACAAACAACTGACCCGCAGCACGTCCAACCGCATGATCGCGGGCGTGTGCGCTGGCTTGGGCGAATACCTCGGCATCGACCCGACCATCGTTCGCTTGTTGACCGTGCTGGCGTTTTTCACCGGCTTTGGCGGGATCGCGCTGGTTTATCTGATCATGGCGCTGGTCGTCCCCGAGCAGGAGCAAGCGACGCAATAAAAATTTCAGTCACAGGTTGGCGGGTTGGAATGTTTGAAGGTTCCGATCTGCCAAACGAGAGTAAAATAAGAATATGACGCGAAAAGTACCCGCCCGCATCAGGAAACTGATGAAGGAACTCAAGGAAGGACTCGTCCAGATTTACGGGGACAAGTTGAAAGCCGTTTACCTGTACGGCTCGTATGCGCGCGGGGATTACCGCGACGGCTCGGATGTGGATGTGATGTTATTGCTTAAGAATTATGAGGATTACTGGAAGGAGTATATGCGATCCAGTGATTATGTCAGCGATATCTCCCTCAAATATGATGTGACTGTCAGTTATATTCTCATCAAAGAAATCCAATGGAACGAAGAAAATAAGCCGATTCTTCGAAACATCCGCAGGGAGGGTTTGCCTGCATGAAGGAGCGTTCTGAAAAATTGCTCGCGAAGGCTTTGGATGCCGTCGAAGTTGCCGAGGCTATCCTCGACATGCACAAACCAGAATTTGCGGCGGGGCGAGCATACTACGCGATGTTCTATGTTGCTGAGGCTTTACTCTATGACAAGGGCTTGGAATTCCATACTCACGGACAAGTCCTTGGAGCGTATGGAAAAGTCTTTGCCAAAACAAAAGAACTTGACCCTAAATTTCACAGTATATTGAGAACAGGTTTTGATGCTCGTATTTCTGGCGATTACGACATAGATTCGAATATAACAGAGCAACTCGTTGCCGACATGATCAACCAAGCCCGTGAATTTCTCGAAGCCGCGCGGGAATATTTGGAGAAGCAACAGACCTGAAATATCGCTGAAGGCGTCCCATGTTCAAACACAGTTTATTTGTAATCGCGATTTTCTTGCTTGCCGCCTGCGCCCCATCGCCCACTCAATTGACATCAACGGCAAACGCCGTCTTCGCGCAAACTGAAACAGCCGCGCCCACAGCAACTCTTACACAGTCTCCAACTCTGACACCTACGCCAACACTTACGCTGACTGCAACACCTATTCCTACTCTATTAGGCGGCGGAAATGGTGAAATCTTATTTTCTGCAGATGCTATTTATAAAGTCAATTCCAATGGAACAGGATTAAAGCAAATATTAAGTCCATCACAAATTGAATCTATTGTTGGAAGTAAATATGAAGACCTAATCTATAGCGCCAATCATGGGCAGAATTACATTATTACTAAAAAGGGGTTTTATGTCGTTAAAGATGATTGGCAATTAATTGATAAGGTGGAACTAAAATACAGCGAGTATATTAGAAGTTATTTAGATTTGGATTTTGAGCATATAGTATGGAATGATGGACAGCATGCAACTGGAAACGAATATTTTACTAACGGCAAATTAGGAACCCAACTTCTATTAGGGGCCGATGCCCGTATTATTGGATGGTCTGCCGATGGAAAAGTCATATATTTCAGAAAGGATAATGGCAAGACCACATGGTCAGTAAATTCAGATGGTTCAAACAAGCACAAACTTAATTTGGATACGCTAAAAAACTTCACTTACTCAGGAATTAAAGAAGGTGATACTTTTGAAAATCCGATTTTAGATAGGGTCATCAGCAATGCTTATTATCGAAATATTGATTGGATTGCAATTTCGCCCAATCAAAGCAAAGTGGTCTTTACGTGGGTAAATTTGCTTTTAGTTGCCGATGCAAAAGATTTAGAGTTTTCAGACCCTCATCTTATAACTGAACTGCCTAGCAGTCCGAATAGTCTCTTTTGGTCGCCAGATGGAAAAACTCTTCTGATACAGTTAAGTTACTGTGAGAACAATTCTTGTGGTGAGGGTGATATAATTCTTGTAGAGACTTCATCAGGTGAATTTAGGACTGTGCATTCACATAAAGATTATAAGTGGGTAGGTGCATGCGGATTCTCTCCCGATAGCAAGCAAGTTGTGTTACGATTTTATAACGAAACATATATGATTAGATTATTAGACCTAGATACCAATTCAACAATAGATATTCAAATTTATGTGGGCAACTGTCCTCTAGTTTGGCGATAGTGCTGCCCTAAATTTTTTTCCCCATCATCTCCTACCTCGCCAACGAAATAAACACATCCTCCAGCGTCGGCTCGCCTACAGCAACATCCTTCACACTCAGGCTCCTCCCTTTCAACGCCCTCAATAACCCCTCTTTCCTCCCTTCGGCTCCGCTCAGGGCAAGCTTTCCTCTTTCCGTGATCGTCCTCAAATGATCCCCCGCCAACGAAACACGCAACACGCCCTCCACGCCCGGTAAAACATCCAACCCCGCCTCTAGCGGCTCGGCATACACTTCCCACACATCGCCGGGGATGATGTTCTTTTTCAGGTTGGAGGGCGTGTCCATTGCCAGCAGTTTACCGTCGCGCATGATGCCGACGCGCTCGCAGTATTCGGCTTCGTCCATGTAGTGCGTGGTGACGAGAATCGTCACGCCGCTTTCGGCGAGTTTGTAGATCAGGTCCCAAAAGGCGCGGCGCGCGGTGGGATCCACACCAGACGTCGGTTCGTCGAGGAATAATAATTTCGGTTCATGCGCCAACGCGATGCCCAGCGCGAGCCGCTGACGCCAGCCCGCGGAAAGCGAACGCGTCAGCGTGGAGTCGTGCCCACGTAAGCCGACCAGTTCCAACGTCCGCGCGATGCGATGCTTGTCGCGAATGCCATACACGCCGCCGTAAAACGTCAAATTTTCGAATACGGTCAAGTCGTCATAGATCGCAAACTTCTGCGACATGTACCCCGCGCGTTTGCGAACTTCCTCGCTTTGGCGGAACGCGTCGAACCCCAATACGGTGGCTTCGCCTTCGCTCGGCGCAAGCAACCCCAACAACATGCGGATCGTTGTCGTCTTGCCCGAACCGTTTGGACCGAGATAGCCAACGACCTCGCCCTCGTTCACTTGAAAATTGATGTGATCCACCGCGACAAAATCGCCGAAGCGGCGCGTGAGGTTTTCGACTCGAATGACCGGCTCGCTCATTGTGACTCCGACAATGCAATGAAAACATCTTCGAGGACAGGCGTCACCGCGCGGAGTTCGTCCACGTGACCGCCGGCGCTTCGAATTTCGGACCTCAGCCTGCCCAGCACATCGTAAGCCTTGCCCTCCCCCACGCGGATGTGGAGCCGGTCGCCGAAGGCTTGCACATCCTCCACATCCCTGTCGGTATGTGCGGCATGCCGCAGGATGCGCAACGGCGACCCGCGCAATTCGAGAATACGGTTGTTCAGCCGCGCGCGGAGATTCGACGGGGTGTCCTCCGCGATTATTTTGCCATCCTTCATGAACCCAACCCGGTGACAGCGCGAGGCTTCGTCCATGTAGGGGGTGGAGATGAGGACGGAGACGCCTTGGGGTTGCGGGTTGCGAGTTGCGAAAGGCGGGTTATCGTCATCGTATTGCGTATGGCGTCCTGCGTATTCCGTGTTTACACGATTTTCCGACTCGGTGTTTACCTGCTGAACCTGCGACACTAATTTGATAATGAGTTGCCAAAAATCCTGCCGCGTCACTGGGTCCACGCCGGTGGTTGGTTCGTCGAGCAACAGCACGCGCGGCTGTGTCACCAACGCAGATGCCAGCCCCAGTTTTTGTTTCATCCCGCCGGAAAGTTGACCGGCGCGCCGGTCTTTGAATTTTTCCAACCCAACGAATTCGAGAATTTCCAATGACCGCGGAAGCCATTCATTGGGTTTAAGCCCGCGCACTTCGGCAAAGAAACGGATGTTTTCGAGCACGGTCAAATCTTCGTACATCGAAAAGCGTTGCGAGAGGTAGCCGAATTGCGAACGCGCGAGTTCAGTCTGGCGGTTGATGTCGAAGCCGCAGATGTTGATCTCGCCCGCGTCCGCTTTGAGCGCGCCGACGAGCAGTCGCATGGCGGTGGTCTTCCCCGCCCCATCCGCGCCGACCAGCCCGTAGATTTCGCCGGGCTTGATTTGTAGAGAAACACCATCCACGGCGCGCGTATCGCCGAAGGATTTGGAAATGTTGGTGGCTTGAACGAGGTAATTATTCATCACTGATTCTTTTTACTCAAACGGATGGTTTCGATACGCCCTTCGCAACCACCGCTCAGGGCTACTCAACCACCGAAATTACCAATTCCAAATTACTTGAAGACCACATCCGCCGGCATGCCGATCTTGAGTTTGCCTTCGAGGTCGGTCACTTTCAATTGGATGGCATACACCGTGGAGCTTCGTCCTTCGACGGTTTGGACATTGCGAGGCGTGAATTCCGCCGAATCGGCGATATGCACGACAACAGCCTCGAACGTCTCGCCGGGGAACGAATCAACAGCCACCAAGGCTTCCTGCCCGAGGGAGATATTTCCGTATTGATCTTCAGGGACATACACTGTGATGGTCAAATCCCTGAGATTCGCCATCGTCAACGCAACCGCGCCGGGCTGGACGAATTCACCGGGTTCCACATTACGGACGAGGATCACGCCATCCATGGGAGCATAAATGGCGAGTTTGGCGACCTGCGCATCAACCAACGCCAGGTTTGCCTCGGCGGTTTTCACCGCCGCGCCGGCTTGTTGCATGGCGGCGTTGGCTTGATCCAACGCTTTTTGCGCGGTAGCTACGGCTGGCGAGTCCAGCCCCGTTTGAAGGGTGCGGAGATTATCTACGGCGGTGTTGTAAATTTCCTGCGCCACGATCCAGTCCGCGCGGGCTTCGAGCACGTCCTGCGCGGCATCTGTGGTCAGCGCGTCATCGTAGGCTTGTTGCGCGTCTTCGAGGGCAAGTTCGGTTTCATCGAGTTGAGTCTGCGCGGCGTCCCGCAGATCTTCGCCGTCTGTCGCGCTCGAGGTTGCATCGTATACCGCTTTCGCGTTTTGATACGCGATGCGAGCCTGTATTAGCGTATTTTCGATTTCGACAAACGACAAGCCCGCGCCTTTTTGTTTTTCATCCAGGTTTTTGAACGCCTCTTCCACCTTGACGAGCGCCGCATCCACTTCGGCTTGCGCGGCGATGAGGCGTTCTCCTTTGGCAAAATACCACGAGGGCAAATCGAAATCGCCAGGCTTGGATTCCCTCCACACGGAATTGCGCGTGGTTCGTTCGGCGGCGAGAGCGTTGGATAATGCGATTTCGTACTGTTGCTCTGCTGTAGCATACGCAGCAGTGGCAGTGTTGAGCGCGGATTTGGCAGAGTCCGCTTGGGCGGCGGCAACGGCTCGCTGGGCGGCGAGCAGTTCCCCGTCAAGAGAAAGAAGCGGATCGCCCGCCGTGACGGCTTGTCCCTCCTCTACCAGCACCTCGCTCACTTTGCCAGCCAATTCCGGCGAAATATTCACGATTATCGATTCGATGGTGCCTGACGCTTTGAGTTGTCCGTTTTCATCGTCGGTCAACGACTTGTATCCGTAATATCCGAGCGTGCCTAAAATGATGACGAGGACAGCGATGCGGACGGGAAGGGGAGGAAGATTTCTGTGCATGTTGAACTCCTATGAGTGAATTAATCAAGCCGTTTGCGAAAGCGCATGGATGCCGCGCCCATGATGACAATGGCGAAGATTACCAGCGCGATGATCTCGGTTTGTAACGCCGCCACACCCACACCTTTGAGGAGCAGGGCGCGGATGATGACGAGGAAGTAACGGAGCGGCACGATGGCCGACAGATATTGCAGGAATGCGGGCATGGCTTCGATCGGGAAAAAAAAGCCCGAAAGGAAGATGGTCGGCAGCATGGTGACCATAACCGTGATGAACGCCTCCTGCTGCGTGTTGGCAACGGTGGAAGCGAAGAGTCCGATACCGAGGCTGGAAATGATGAACAAGCCCGAAAGCGCGAAGATCAAGCCGAGGTCACCTTGAATGGGGACCTTGAACCACCAGTGACCGATGATGAGCACTTCGGCGGTGTCAATGAAGGCGAGGATGGTGTAGGGCAGAAGTTTGCCGACGACTAACTCCCATGAGCGGATGGGGGTGACGATCAATTGTTCGATGGTGCCGCGTTCGCGTTCGCGCACAATGGAAGAGGCTGTGAGCAATGCTGTAATGAAATACAGGATCATACCGATCACGCCGGGCACGTTGAAATAGGCGGCGATCAAGTCGGGGTTGTACCAGACCTGTGTGCGCACATCGAGCGGAGGTTTAAACGAGAATGGCCTGCCGGTCAGCGCGGACTGTTCCGCGAGGACTTTCGTCGCGTACGATTGCCCGATGAGTTTTGCGGTGGAGAGCGCTGTCCCGCCGACGGTCGCATCCGAGCCATCCAGCACGAGCGAAACTTGCGCGTTCCCTTCCAGCAGGCGCACTTCATAATCGGGCGGGATGATGAGCGCGGCGCGAATATCGCCCGCTTCGATCAAATCCCTGTACTCGGCGTCCGAACCGACGACGTAATCAATGCTGAAATAATTCGCGGAACGGAAGGCATCCAGCAGGGCGCGGGATTGCTGGGACTGGCTCTGGTCCCAGACGGCGAGCGAGATGTTCTTCACGTCCGTCGTCGCGGCATAGCCCAGCAGGAACAACTGCATGATCGGCATGACGATGATCAGCGCCAGGGTGCGCGGGTCGCGAAAGATTTGGATGAATTCCTTGCGGATGATGGAGAGAAGGCGCGAGTTCATGCTTGCTCCTTGAGGATGCCGTGCAGGTAAATATCCGCATATTGATCGGAAATATTTGCCGGCATGAGTTTATTGACAATGGAATTCGAGATGATCATGCCTGTCAGGTAATAGGACATGATCCAGCCAATGAATGAACGCATTAGTACAGCCGGGTTGGTGATGCGCAGGCTTTTGCGGGATGTGATCAACCTCTCAAACACAGGCAGGATCTTCGGGGCAACTTCCTTCATCAAGAGCGCGCCATGCTTACCCTTGAATTCGACCAGTTCGATGAACAACAAATTGATGAACTCGGGGCGTTTATCCAATTCGGAATTGACGATTCCGAACGCATTCTTGAAGAACTCCTCCACTGTGTCACCCTGCGCAGCGAGCACAGCCGGCAAGATCTGTTTGTACGGATGCTTATCCACGATGATGCCGGCAAAGATCTCCTCCTTGCTGGAGAAATGGTTGTAAATTCCACCCAGCGCCAGCCCGACTTTGTCCGCGATCTGGCGCATGGAGGTGGCGGCATAGCCCTGTGTGAGGAATAATTCCATCGCCGCATCTTCAATGGCGAGACGGGTGGTCTCGCCTTTGGTGGGTTTTTCTGTGATCATGAAAATGAACGATTGTTCGTTTTTATTGTAGCCGAATGGGAGCGGCTTTGTCAAGGATGGAAATATCCGAATGGTAAAATCATCCCCATGCTCCCCCTCACGAACATGGAAAAATATATCCGCACGCATTTACGGTACAACGTCACCGCCAATTTGGCGGATGGGACGCTCTTCGGGCTGGCGCTGGGGTTTGCCTCGTTCTCAACGATCATCCCGCTCTTTGTAAACAACCTCACCGACTCCGCCATTCTGATTGGGCTGGCGCCGGCGTTCCACTCCATCGGCTGGCAATTGCCTCAGTTGTTCAATGCGGGTCAGGTGGCGAGGGCAAGGGAATATAAACCCATCGTCCTGCGGAACACGATCCACGAGCGCGCGCCTTTTTTGGTGCTCGCCGTTACGGCATTTTTGATACCATGGCTCGGCAGTCCCGCCGCGTTGCTCATCACCTTTGTTGCGCTTGCCTGGCAGGGTATCGGCGGCGGGTTCACCGCCAATCCGTGGACAAGCCTGGTCTCGAAGATCATCCCGCCCGAATCGCGCGGGACGTTCTTCGGCGTGCAGGGAGCGCTGGTGAATCTCGCCATGAGCGGAGCGGCAATCGGCGCGGGATATTTGCTCGATACGATCAACTTTCCGAACAACTTTGCGATCAGTTTTTTCATCGGCAGTCTTTTGCTGATCGGGTCGTTTGTCGCCATCGCCAAGACGCGCGAGCCTCGGGATGAGGATAAAGTCGTTTCGGAGGAGCAGGTCCACTTTTGGGAGGATGCGAAGTCCATCCTGAAACGGGATAAAAACTTCAATTGGTTCCTCGTCTCGCGGTTCCTGATGCAGTTTGCAACGATGGGGTTCGGGTTTTACATCCTGCTCGGTTTGCGGCGCTTCGAAATGGACACGGTCACCGCGGGCTATCTCACTGCCGCGCTCACAATCACCCAAACCTTTGGCAATGCAGGCATGGGCTGGCTCGGTGATAAGATCGGCCACCGCGTTATGCTAATTCTCGGCGCGGCCGCCGCGGTATTAAGCTCGGCAATCGCATGGGTTGCGCCGACGATTGCCTGGCTATCTCTTGCCTTCATTCTTTCAGGCTTAGGAAATGTCGCGTTATGGACGATAGGAATTACATTCACCGTGGGATTCGGCACGGATGCGGAACGCCCCATTTACATTGGCTTGTCGAATACGCTGGTCACTCCCGCCACGATCACCGCGCCGATCCTGGGCGGCTGGTTGATCGACGCGCTCGGTTTTGAATTCACGTTTGCCTTATCGGCGTTGATCGGAATCCTCACGGCAGGTATTTTGATATTTATTGTGAAAAACCCTATCCCTCACCCCAACCCTTCGCGAAGCACCCCTGAGGGGCTCCCAAAGGGAGAAAGGGTCACGGAGACAACATGAGCCTCATTCAAGAAAAAGTTTCGCAAGCCATTGAAATCCTCAAAGAGCAACAGACCGATATGTGGCTGACGTTCGTGCGCGAGACCAGCGGCGTGCGCGACCCGGCGCTCGACCTGCTCATCGGCGCAAACGACCTGACGTGGGAATCGGCGTTGATCTTCACCCGCACAGGCCGACGCATCGCCATTGTTGGAAACCTCGAAAAGGAAGCGATGAATCAACTCGGCGTGTTCGATGAAATTCTCGGCTACGACAAATCGGCGCGCGATCTCGTGCGCGACACGCTTACCCGCCTCGATCCCGACCGTGTGGCTGTCAACACCTCCCGCAACAACGTCCACGCGGACGGGTTGACTCACGCCATGTACGAAATCCTGCGCGGCTTCTTGAGCGGCACGCCCTACGCGGACCGCCTCGTCAGCGCGGAATCGATCATCAACGCCTTGCGCGGGCGCAAAACTCCCGCCGAACAAGCCCGCATCCAGCGCGCCATCGAAATCACCGATGAAATCTACCGAATGACGTTTGCTTTCATCAGAGTCGGCATGACCGAGATCGAAGTCGGCGAATACATGCACAAACTGGCGAGGGAATACGGCGTGGGGCTGGCGTGGCCCCGCGAGAATTGCCCTGCGGTAAATTCCGGACCCAACAAGGCGATCGGGCATCTCGGACCCACCGACATCAAGATCGAACGCGGGCATCTCATCCATTTCGATTTCGGCGTGAAGTACGAAGACTACTGCTCCGATATTCAGCGCGTGGCATACGTGTTGCGCGAAAGCGAGACGCAACCCCCGCCCGAAGTACAGCGCGGTTTCGACACCGTCCGCGCCGCGATCGAACAATCGCGCGCGGCGATGAAAGCCGGCGTAACCGGCAACTCAATTGACGTGATCTCGCGCGAGATCATCACCGACTCGGGCTACCCTGAGTTCAACTATGCTCTCGGTCATCAACTCGGGCGGGTGGCGCACGATGGAGGCGCGTTACTCGGCCCGCTGTGGGAGAAATACGGAAACTCGCCAAATCAAAAGTTGGAGATCGGTCAGGTATTCACCATCGAACCCGGGCTGGCTGTGCCGGGCTATGGCTATCTGGGATTGGAGGAGGACGTGGTGATGACCGACAAAGGCGCGGAATATATCACCGAACCACAACGAGCAATCGCGCTGATTCGATAAAATAACAACCCTTCATCGCTGGTTGAGCAGGGCGAAGCCCGTATCGAAACCAGCAGGTGAGCAAAGATTTTTTGTTACAAAGGATGCATTGATATTGGTGGTTTCAATACGCCTTCGGCTATCACCTCAGGCGACTCAACCACCGAGCAATTCAAATACCTGAAAAATAACCTTCCTCCACCCCCTGCCATGTTTCCTCGTGGAGTTTCATATACTTCGTCAACAGCGGATGGACTCGCGTCATCTCTTCGCACATTTTTTGCGCCACGCGGCGGATGGAGAAGTGCGCGTTCGCCGCGGAACGCAACTGACAGAAGGCGAACGCCTCGCGCAAATTGAACTGCGCCAGCACGCGGCGATTGAATCCATTGGGGACGACGTATTGCGCCACAGCGGGACTGAACTCGCACAATTTCTCGAACATTTCACTCGCAGATTCCATTGCCGCCTCATACTCGGACTGGAAGCCTGCTTCGCTGATCAGCAGCGGGGTCGCGTACCCCAGGCGCGCGGTCAGCCGTTGCGGCGTTTGAGTCATCATGCGGTGGCGTTTGAACTCAGCATACGCGCCTTGGTCCATGACGAGGTCAAACGTGTAGGTTGAGTATTCCAGTTCACGGAGGGGGACATCGTATTTGCTCAACCTGCCTAACAAAGAATCAGCAAGACTCTTTTTAGTTTCATCACTCAAAGATTCAATGTGCGCCAGCGCCCTGGAAAAAGACATTTCCCCAAAGCGATATAATGCCGCAGCAAGGGCTTTATTTTCCCCTTCTTTATCATAATCAATCAAGTTGCACCAACCACTACTTTCTACATTCCAATCGCCAGTCTCTAATTCTCCAATCTCTTTGATCGTCTCCACCAGGTACGGAACCACATCAGCATATTTCACGAGTGTTGGCGTTTCGGCTTTTGAAACTTCCTTCACCTGCGCGCCGATCTCGCGGACTTCGGCGAGTTCATGGGATAACATTTTG
>CAYPCK010000011.1:0-15536 GCA_964409185.1 uncultured Anaerolinea sp.
CTCGACAGGAATATCCACTTGCGGGTTGAACGTCGGTTGAGGCGCGGAATCGCCTGAGGAGACTGGAGCAGATTGAACGGAGGAAAGGCCCGCCTGCCGGTAGTTGCGGTCGTACCAGAACAGGATCGCCCCGGTCACACAGGCTGAGATGAACACGTTCAGCAGAAGATACAACCAAAGTCGGCGGCGATCCATCGTGCGCGAATCATAGCATAGAAACGCGTCGAATGAAATAAAAAATCCTGCGCCTTGGGGCGCAGGATTCCAGCGAAATCATCGCGTTGCGTTAAGGGGCGGTCAATTCTGTCATCACGAAATCGTCGAACGAGACGTTCGTGCCGGAAGGCTCTTCCCCGCTCCAGGCGAACAAGGCAACGTTGCCGCTCGTGTAGGTGGTGTCCACCACCGAGGCGATCTGCGCGCCGTCCACGTACAGGGTCAACGTGCCGTTGCTGCCGCAATCGGCGCCGATGCGATACGAAGGCGCGCCCGCCGTGATCGCGTCCGAGAACTCCCACTGATCGTTGTTGGTCAGGAAGACATCGTCCTGCGCCAGCGCCGATTTACCGATGGCGTATTCGCCCGCGCCGGTGATGGCGAAATAATACGAGACATCGGTGACTTGCATGTTGCAGATGATGCCGAACGCGCCGGTCGAATCGGTGGAGTTATTGTTGGCGGTGACTTCGATGTGGACGTTTTGGTAGGTTTCGGCGTTCGGGGTGCTCCACACGAAATACAGATCGCGGACGAGGAAGAAGTTCAACGAATCGCCGACATACTCCACAGAACTATCTTGGTCCGACCCTGTGCCCCATTGCACCGATGAAAAATCATCGCTCAACAACACGTTCGATCCGCCCAGCCCCGGCAGCTGGCAAGCCAGCGCGGCAAGGGCAAGCAGGGCAACCGCAACAAACACGCGCGCATTTCTTTTCATTTCTCAATCTCCTTTGGTGATAAATTGAACGATATTGTATCACCATCATCGCGATGGAAGATGGTACATCATGGGGAACTGGAGGTCAGCGGAGGAGCGCCAGCGCGACCCAATCGGCGGATTGAGCCCGGCGCTTCAAATTCAGTCCGTTTGCCTGCGCCGCCCGTAGGACGTCTTTCTCCTGCTCCTGCAAAATTCCGCTCAAGATGATCGCGCCTCCCGCTTCAATCAACTGCACCAGCCCTGCCTCGAACAGACGCACGATCACCGGCGCAAGGATATTCGCCACCACCAGCGGCGCGGACGTGAACGGAAACTTCCCCGCAAGAATCTCCTGTACCGAGCCAACACCGAGGATTAACTCCTCCCCCACACCGTTCTTGTCCGCGTTCTCGCGCGCGTTGACGATGGATTCGGGATCAATATCCACTCCGAGAACGCTGCGCGCGCCCAGTTTGAGCGCGGCAATAGACAGGATGCCGGAGCCGCAGCCTATATCGATAATTCGATATTCGATATTCGAGCCTCGAAAATCGAATATCGCTCTTTCCATCAACTCCAAACACAATTGCGTCGTCGGGTGTGTACCGGTGCCAAACGCCATGCCAGGGTCTATCTTAATGGGTATGCGATTCGGTTCCGGCGAGTCCATCCACGCGGGCAGGATGAGGAGCCGTTCGCCGATGCGAATCGGCTGGTAATGCTGCTTCCAGGCTTCCATCCAGTTTTGATCCGCAATTTGTTTGTAGGCCGGCGCGGGCAGGGGCTGAATCATCCCCAAATAAAAAAGCGCCTCTTCGAGTTTGTGGCGCGTCTCTTCGAGTTCCTCGTTCACTTCCAAATACGCGCGGACGGTGATCGGTCCCGTCGGCGTGCCGGCGTCTTCGGCATCGTTGTATTTCACGCCCTGTTCGGTCATCACCCCGTTGGGAGCGAATCGCGCCAGGACATCCGCCACCGATTCGGCGAGTTCGCCGTTCACGGTCATCGAAACTTCGAGCCAATTCATCGCTTGTCCGCCCGGTAAAAACGGATTTGAGCCTTCTCCAGCGTGACCAAACCTGCTTGAATATGCTCGTCAATCGAATCGAGGAAGGCTTCCAGTTTTTCCATCGTATCCACGATCTCGACCACCATGGGCATATCCTCTGAGAGTTGTTCGATCTTGAACGTGTGGATGATGCGCGTGTTCGCGCCGAACCCCATCACCCCGCGTAAAACCGTCGCGCCAGCCAGCCCCTGCTCGCGCGCCTTCAACACCAGCCATTCGTACAACGGTTTGCCTTCGTGCTTGTCCGCTTCGCCGATGAAGATGCGAAGCAAATATCCTTCTTCCGGCAATTTCATGGTTACCTCCAGATCAGGTAGGAGACGGAACGCCCCAACCAGACGGCAAAAAGACCGAGCAAGACATTCGCGCCGACATTTGCAACCGCACCCATCATTTGACCATCGCGGGCAAGGTTGAGGGTTTCATTCCCGAATGAGGAAAAAGTTGTGAAACCGCCCAAAATTCCGATAAACACAAACGCGCGGGCTTCGCTCGCGAACAAACCGCGCGCTTCTGCGAGTTGCGCCAGAAAACCGATGATAAAACACCCGAGCACATTCACCGCCAGCGTGCCGTACGGAAAAAGGCTTCTTGAGGATTGCTGCACAATTCCGCCGACGAAATATCGTATCACCGAGCCGATGAAACCGCCCATGCCCACAAGAAAAACATTGCTCAAGTTTTGCTCCATAAAGTTTGATGAACGCCGCGAATCAAATCCTTTTCGTCGAAGATCATGCGCGGCAGGTCGTGTACGTCGAAATATTTCATCTCGGAAACTTCGTAACTTTCGCGGAATTCGCCGCTGACAATTTTGCACAGGTAGATCAGGGTGATATGCCGGAAAAGTTTTGAACTATCGGCAAATAGCAATCGCTCCACCTGTATTGTGATTCCCGATTCTTCGAAAAACTCGCGGATCACCCCCTGTTCGGGTTGCTCGCCATACTCCAGCCCGCCGACGGGAATGCCCCAGGCAAGCTTGCGATACGTGTGCTTGAACAACAGGATGTGTCCCTGTTCATTGAACACAAGCGCCGCCACCGCCACGCGAAACCGCGGACGAAGAATCCGCGCCGCCAGCACGTGCACCCACATCGGAATCATTCCCCAAATGCGAAAAAGAGTTCTCATCTCGAAAGAAAACCATCATACATCATGATGCCGACCTTATCCGCGGTTCGCCTTCATCCATCATGTTTCACATTGCCCTAATAGTGAAAGCGAATTTCAAAAGCGGTTTTAAGTGGCAGCCGACCCGCGGTGAAGGCAATTATGTTTAATTTGTAATCTTTTATCGAATTTAATTCGAGGGGGATCGTGAACGTAGTCGAGTTCGTCAACCAGGTTCCCAGATACTTTCCAGTCCAATCCCCACTCCAGCCCGGCCCGCCGGACGTTTGAACGGTCAATTCAACAACATAATACGCCGCGTTCCCCACCGCCTGCCATTCGACAGTCGGTCGAGTGTCATCAACAGCCTGCTGGTCTTTAGGAAAGATCATCACCAAACCATCTCTCGGACGGATAAAATCCCTAGCCAAACCAACTCCCGCGATCTTTCTGATCTCCTCGCCGCACAACCCTATAACGCTCGGGCTGTATACATCCAGGTAATATATGCCCGCCGAGACGCCTGTAAGTGTGTAACGCCCCAAGCTATCGGTTCTTGTCTCCTTAATACGAGGCCCGCAATAGGTTTCTGAAATAGCCACGACGGCATTCGTAATGCGTCCGTAACCATTGTAAATAACGCCGCTGACCGAGTCTGGGTCGGAGATAGGCGTGGAGAGAGGCAGTGGTTGTGTAAAATCGAACTGACCACCCGCTGCCAATTGGCGGATCGGCATCGGTGTAAAAGTAATCGTTGGTGTAAGAGTTATCTCAGGAGTGGCGGTTGAAAATGGCGTTTCTGAGAATTGTGCGAGTAGCGTTGGCGTTGTTTGGGCTTGCGTAACAGTCAACGCAACCTGCACAGGAAGCGTGGCTTGAGCGTTGGGGATATTACAAGCAATCGTCGCCAGAATCAGAACGCAGAAACCAACCAGGGATGGTTTTTTTGAATTCATGGAACAACCTCAACCGCAAAGTAAGAAAATTATAGTGCAGGGGAGGAAAAAACCGCAACCTGAATTAAAACTTCGGTCACTGTTTTCTGCTTATTGCATCATCCCCCGAACGCTTCATTCAACCAATCCAGGAAACCCTTCTCTTGCGGCTTGACCGTCGTCCCCAAACTTTCCGCCAGCTTCTCGAACAACTCGCGTTGTTCTTTCGTCAACTTGGATGGGATCGCCACATTGACGATCACCAGCTGGTCGCCGCGTCCATTGCGACGCACATACGGCACGCCTTTGTTGCGCAGGTGAAATACTTTACCGGGTTGCGTACCAGCAGGGATTTTCAACCTCTCTTCGCCGTCAATGGTCGGCACTGGAACATCCGCGCCGAGCACGGCTTGCGCCACATTGATATCGAGATTCAAAAGGATGTCGTTCTCGCGCCGCTTGAAAAATTTATGCGGCTTCACATCGAGCACAAGGAACAGACTCCCGTTCGGACCGCCCAGCGCGCCAGGTCCGCCTTCGCCGTTTAAGCGGATTTGCGTCCCTGCGTCTACGCCAGCCGGGATTTGCACTTTCTTCCTGACATTCTTGCGCTCCAGCCCCCCGCCGCGACAGGTCTTGCAAGGGGAAGCGATCGTCTCACCGCGCCCGTTGCACGTCGGGCATGGACCGCTCTGCACCATCTGCCCGAGGAACGTCTGTTGCACGCGGCGGACTTCGCCTTGACCGTTGCACGTCGCGCATTTCACCGGCGACGTGCCCGGCTCCGCGCCATTGCCGTTACAACGCGAGCAAGTCTCCTCGCGCTGAAACTCGATTTCCTTTTCCACGCCGAACACCGCTTCTTCGAACGTCAACGTGATTTGCATTTGCAGATCACGCCCCCGCCGCGGCGACCGCCGCGAACGCCGACCGCCGCCCACTCCGAAATTGAACAACTCTTCGAAGATATCGCCGAAGTCCACGGTGTAATCGTGGAAGCCGCCGCCCATACCGCCCAACCCCTCCTTGCCGAAGCGGTCATAACGCGCGCGCTTCTCCGAATCCGACAGCACGCCGTACGCCTCGTTGACTTCCTTGAACTTCTCCTCGGCGTCGGGATCCTTGTTCACATCGGGATGATACTGGCGCGCAAGTTTACGGAACGCGCCTTTGATCTCATCATCGTTCGCGTTCCGTCCCACGCCCAGAACATCGTAATAATCGCGGTTAGACATATGCACAAAAAGCGGAAAGTAGAAAGGGACTACTCACCACTTTCCACTTTCTATTCTTTAACTTCCCCTTCAACCACATCGGGACCTTCGGCACTGGATGAAGAACCCGCTTCGCCCGCCCCTGCGGCTGGATTCTGCTCGTACACGCTGGCGCCGATCTTTTGTATCACCTGCCCCAGCGCATCCGTCGCGGACTTGATCGCCGCCACATCCTCGCCCTCGGCAACCTTCTTCACCTCCGCCGACTTCGCCTCAATCTCCGATTTGACTTCGGCAGGAACTTTATCGCCAAATTCGCGCAGCGCCTTTTCACCAGCATAGACCGTGTTATCCGCATGGTTGCGCGCTTCGATCAACTCTTTGCGCTTGCGATCCTCTTCCGCGTGCGATTCCGCGTCCTTGCGCATCTTGTCCACTTCTGCATCGGACAAGCCGGACGAAGCGGTGATCGTGATGTGCTGTGAACGACCCGTCGCCTTATCCTGCGCGCTAACCTTGAGGATGCCGTTCGCGTCCACATCGAAGGTCACTTCGATCTGCGGCACGCCGCGCGGCGCGGGAGGAATCCCATCCAGGATGAATTTGCCCAGCGATTTGTTATCCGCCGCCATCGGGCGCTCGCCTTGCAGAACGTGGATTTCAACCTGCGTCTGGCTATCTGCCGCTGTGGAAAATACCTGACTCTTGCGAGTCGGGATGGTTGTGTTTCTTTCGATTTGAGTCGTGGCAACGCCGCCAAGCGTTTCAATGGAAAGTGAAAGCGGTGTCACATCGAGCAGCAAAATATCCTTCACCTCGCCGCCCAGCACACCCGCCTGAATCGCTGCGCCAATAGCGACAACTTCATCCGGGTTAACGCCCTTATGCGGCTCCTTGCCGAAGAACGCGCGGACACGATCCTGCACCGCGGGCATGCGCGTCATGCCGCCGACCATCACCACCTCGTTGACCTGGCTCGCCTGCAAGCCGGCGTCCGCGATCGCCTGCTTGAGCGGGGCAATCGTACGGTCGACGAGATCGGCTGTCAGTTGTTCGAGTTTGGCGCGGGTGAGGGTCATCACCAAATGTTTCGGTCCCGTCGCATCCGCCGTCAGGTACGGCAGGTTGATCTCGGTCTGAATTGTGGTCGAAAGTTCGATCTTCGCTTTTTCGCTGGCTTCCTTCAAGCGTTGCAACGCCTGGCGGTCGCCGTGCAAGTCGATGCCATTGTCTTTTTTGAATTGCTCGATGAGATGATCCATGATGCGCAGGTCGAAATCGTCGCCGCCGAGGAAGGTGTCGCCGCTCGTCGCGCGGACCTGGAAGACGCCGTCGCCCACATCGAGGATCGAAATATCGAACGTGCCGCCGCCGAGGTCGTACACCGCGATGATCTCGTTCTTCTTTTTATCGAGCCCATACGCCAGCGATGAAGCTGTCGGTTCGTTGATGATGCGCAACACTTCCAAGCCTGCGATCTTGCCCGCGTCTTTGGTGGCGTTGCGCTGCGCGTCGTTGAAATAAGCAGGAACAGTGATCACGGCTTGTGTAATCGTTTCACCGAGATATGCTTCTGCGTCGCGCTTGATCTTCGCCAAAATCATCGCCGAAACTTCGGGCGGCGAATAATCTTTTTCACCGAGTTGCACGCGCACATCGCCGTTGTCTGCCGCTTTTACCGCGTACGGCACGCGCTTCCGCGTGCGCTCCACTTCGGCGTCGTCGGACTTGCGCCCCATGAAACGCTTCACCGAAAAGATGGTGTTCTGCGGATTGGTGATCGCCTGGTTGCGCGCCACCCGCCCGACTAACCGTTCGCTATTTTTATTGACCGCCACCACCGACGGAACAAGCCGTTCGCCCTCCGCCGAGGGAATCACGATCGGCTCGCCGCCCTGCATCACCGCCGCGACAGAGTTGGTCGTGCCGAGGTCTATGCCAATGATTTTTGCCATTCGAAGTTCTCCAGTATCAAGTTTCAGGTATCAGGTTCTTCACCCATCAAGCAACCTGATACTTGACGCGTGACACCCGACACAATTTTATTGCGCCACTCTGACCAACGCCGGTCGTATCACTCGTTCGCCAAGCATGTACCCGTTTTGTACCACTTCGATCACCTGACCGCTATGGAAATCTTTGTGAGGTTCGTGCGAGATCGCCTCGTGGAATTTCGGGTCGAACTCCGCGCCAGTGGCTTCGATCCGTTTTACGCCTTCGGCATCCAAAATATTTTGAAATTTCCGTACGATCAAATCGATACCGTTCGCCCAGGCGTCGCCGTCGGGGCGATTTTGCATGGCGCGTTCGAGGTCATCGAGCACCGGCAAGATCTTCTTGACAATGTCGCCTTTCATCGCGGCGAACATCATCTCGTTATCGCGTTCGATGCGCCTTCGATAATTTTGGAAATCAGCCTGTGTGCGTTGCCATCCTTCGACGCTGTCTGCCAGTTTGGATTCGGCGTCTTCGAGTTTTTGCTTCAAAGACTCGATCTCTGCCCACGCGTCACGGTCAAACTCAGGGCTGGCTTGCTCATCGGCATTCGGTGTTTTCACCACCTCATCGTTTTTTTCTTCGTGTTTCTTCTTATCGCTCATACTCTCTTTGCCACCAAAAAGGATGTTTCGCAGGTTACTCACCCGCGATCGTGTCGTTGACCAGGTCGCTCAACAAGCCCGCCATGTACCGCACCGTGGGAATCGTCCGCGCGTACGACATGCGCATGGGCCCAGCACGCCGAGCGTTCCCGTTGCCATGCCGGGCACGCCGTAACGAGCGATCACCATCGAGCATTGACGCAGTTCATCCCAGCCGCCTTCGCCGCCGATCAGCACTTGCAGCCCGCCGATGTTGCTGTTCGTGGTTGTCTTCGCGAGCAACTCCTGCAACGTTGACCGTTCTTCGAAGATCTTCAATGCCTTGCGCGCTTCGTCCGATTCGGCGAATTCGGGCTCGGCAAGCACATTGGTCAATCCGTCGGTGTAGACTTCGCCGGAGATCACGCGAGAGACACGCCGCATTTCTTCGAGGATGAGGAGCAGGATATCCTGGTCGAGCGCATCCTGCCGCGGCGGAAGGGCGGATAATTTATCCACGGACAAGCCCGCCAAAACGGAGTTGAGACGCGCCGCCGTCTGGCTGAGTCGCTCTTGTAAAACCGGTTCGGATAATGTCAACAATTGTTGGTTAACTTCGCCGCCGACCAGCACAAGCACCATCAGAATCTGGCGTCCATGCGTCGAGATTAATTCGACGTGTTTAAAGCGTTGCCTGTCGGCGTGCGGCGCGGTGATGACCGAAACCCCCTGGGATTGGTTCGCAAGAATGGATGCGGCGAGTGTCATCCACTGCCCCACATCGGCGCGGGATTGGTGGAACTGGTGAGCAATGGTTTGCTGCACGGTGTTCGGGAGTTCGGCATTGTACATCATCTCGCTGACGAAATACCGATAGCCTTCTTCGGTGGGCACGCGCCCGGCAGAGGTGTGCGGCTGGCGCAGGTAGCCCATCTCGGTTAGCGCGGACATTTCGTTGCGGATGGTTGCGGTCGAAAGGTCAATATGAAAATGCTCGACCAATCGCTTCGAACCCACGGGTTGAGCTGATTCGATATGGTCGCGAATGATTAATAGAAGAAGGGTTTTTTGTCGTTCGGTCAGGTCATGCATGGCTATCACATAATTAGCACTCTCGTTCAGAGAGTGCTATCGAAGGTGGAGTAATGATAAACGAGGCAAAAAGGGAAGTCAATAAGAGGTGTGTAAGAAAATGCCCGCCGGTTTTGAAATGGCAGGCATTGGCTTTGTCCGCTAATCTCGGCGAATCGGGATGAATGATTGAGGAGTAATAGATTTTACGGGCTTGGCGAGGGCCGCCATGCTGGGTCGAAATCCACTTCGGGGTCGTCGGTGAGGCGAGTGCGGTTTCCGCCGCTGACCGTGGAGAAATAAATGTCGCGGTTGCCGTCTCCGTTGGAACTTTCGAAGATGATCCACAACCCGTCCGGCGAAAATTCCACATCTTCGATGGGTGTTGGCAATTCAAGCCTTGTTGGCGCCAGTGTTTCATGCCCTTCAAAGGGAATGCTCATCAGCCACGGGCGGGTGGGGGCAAGGTTGCGCTGGTTGAAGAAGATGGTCGAACCGTCCAGAGACCAGAAGGGCAGGTAATCCCACAATTGTTGTCCGCTGCGCGCGAGTTGCGCTTTATCTTCACCGTCAGCAGACATTGCCCAGACCTGATACGCATCGAAGCGTTTTACGGTATAGGCGATCATCATTCCGTCGCGGGACCAGGAGGGTTGCGTGCTTTCAATATCGCCATCCGTGGTGGTGAGGCGGGTCACTTCGCCAGTAGCAACCTCGAGTGTGTAGATTTCGTTGATGCCGTCGCGGTTAGATGTGAATGCAATGCGCGTCCCATCGGGCGACCAGGCTGGGTCGAAGTCTGCGCCGAGGGCTTCGGTCAGCGGTTTGAGTCCGCTGCCATCGGCGTTCATCAGATACAAGCCCGCATCGGTGTACAGGTTTTCGTAAAACTCACTCCGCGCGCGGCACGGAGAGATAAAAACAAGTTGCGCGCCATCCGGCGACCATGAAGGCTGGCAGGCGCCCTGCTCCAAGGTGGTGAGTTGGAGGAGGTTCGTGCCATCCGTGTTGACGAGAAAGATCTGTGGCAATCCCAAACGCGTGGAGGCAAAGGCGACCTGCCCGTTCGTCCCACCGATTTGAGTTGGCGCGCCAAGCGACGCGGGGTCGACGGTGGGGGTGCTGGTCGGCTTCAATGTTGCCGTCGGGATATTTGTGGGAGTGGATGTAAACGTGGCTTGAACCGTTGCCGTTACTTCCAGAGCGGGTTCCGTGGGGAGGGCGGTAACCGTCGGTGATGGGTCGGTCGCTGGAGAGACTGCTGGGAAAAGGAAGGGAAACTGAAGCGATTTGAGAGGGTTCATGATTGCCGGGGGAACGAACTGAGGCGCAAATCGCACCCCAACGACGATCACCGCCGCGGTAATCAACAACAACCACAAGGTCACCGTCACCAGCCGGCTAATAAATCCATATTTATTTAGATTCGGGTGCAAGAACACCGGCGCATCCTCCTCGGGGGCAAGCAACCCGTTCGACGGAACCGCGCCCAACGGCGATGAGGCGCGTTCGATCGCGCCTGGTTCCGAATCATGCCGCCCGTCCGCCGGCGGAGGCTGGATAACGTAATCGCCGGGCAGGCGTTGGGTTTTGCCTTTCGAACCCAGCAGGGAGTTCTTGAATTCTTCCGCGTTCTGGAAGCGCTCGGCTGGGTCTATGCCCATTGCCCGTTCAATGGTAGAGGCAAGTCGGCGCGATACTTTGCTATTTCTTTTGCGCAAAGGTGTAAGTTGCGTATTATCCATGGCGCGGGCAAGCCCGTCTTCCGGGATGATGCCGCTGAGAGCCGCGTACAACGTCGCGCCGAGCGAGTAAATATCCGTGCGCGGGTCGGTGCGCGCCGTGCCGTATTGCTCCGGGGGAGAATAGCCGGGAGTCATGGCGCGCGCGCCGGTGGTGGTCGCCTGACTGCCGTGCAAAACTTTCGCCAAGCCAAAGTCCACCAGGAAGATGTGTCCATCCGGCGTGATCTTCACGTTACCGGGTTTAATGTCGCGATGCAGGATCGGGGGTTTGCGCGTGTGCAGGTAGGCAAGCGCGTCGCACATCGCCGCGCCGAGCAGGATGGCTTCATCCTCCGTGATATTTCCCTGGCGCTCCATGCGCTGGCGCAAATCTTCCCCCTCGATGTAGTCCATGACGAGATATTGTCCTTGATCGCCGATGACGAAATGGTCGGTCACGCGCGGCAGGTTCGGATGGCGGAGATTCGCCAGAATGACCGCTTCGAGGCGGAACTGACGCGCATATTCGTCGGTGGTGAACAGATTCTCTTTGACGGCGACATCCACGCCGAGATTTTCATCCACAGCGCGATAGACCGAGCCCATACCGCCCTGCCCAAGGATTTCAACGATGCGATATCGTTTATGTAGTAACGCGCCTCGCTCAAGTGCCATCGAAAACGTTATGCTCCCAAAAATTTTTCACTCGCACAAAATACTAGATTTGGGATTATAACAGCGCGGTCGCCTATATCTTGGGGGCATCTGCCAATTTGAAACGAAAAAACAACCATGGCGCGCCGGCCGAGATCCAGAAACCGACGAGCGTGTATCGAAGAAATCGCAACAGCAACGGGGTAAGCGACTCGCCATCCGGTAAAACCGCTCCAAGCCCGCGCCACAGGAGGAGGACGCCGACCAGACCGACGAAAAACCGCAACATCCGCTTCATGCCCGTACCGTCCGCCTGATACCCACCCTTCGACATGATCCAAGCCAACCCGGCGGCGAGGCCGAAAAATGTCCCTGCGGAGGTGAAGATAGCTTCAAAGGAAACCGGGGCAGGCAATTCATCGGAGGAGCGAAGCGCCAAAGCGACGTACGCCTCCGGGAGCACATACTCGTCCTGTCGCGACACACTGAAGAATCCGAGGGCAATGATGAGCAACGAAACGATGAAGGCCAGCGAAATCTGTTGCCCGATCGTCCTTGACACCAACCATGCGGATGCGGAATTCCAAAACCGCAGCATTACCCAGAGCAATCCTGCGCCAATGATCCAGCCCACCATCACATCGTGGACAAAATGCACGCCAAGATAAATTCGCGAAAACCCGATGAGGAACGCCAACATCATTGCCGGAATCCATGCCGTCCGTTTGCCGCTCCGATGAGCCATTATTCCCCACACTCCCACCGCGTTTTGGGCATGCCCGGAGGGAAGCCCGAACGAGGTTTCAGAAGACAAAGCTTGCACTTCGCCGCTCACCCAATACGGGCGCGGTCCGGCGAACCACACCTTGAAATAGTAATTCACGCTGACACTGGCGATCAACATAAACGCCACACGGATTCCCAGCCCGGCATCGATGCTCCAATACAGGAACGGAAGCACGAGAAAGAAAAAATCCTGCGAGCCGAGGAAGGTGAAGAACTGCATCGGCGCTTCGAGCCAGCCGCCTAACGATTGTACGGCGATCACCCAGCCCACCCCATTTTGAATCAAAACATCCATGGCTTCTTCCTCCGTGTTGGTCTTGAAAATTCTACCCGGTCATGTTCAAAGGAAAACCCCTCTACAGTATTTGACGTAACTCCTTCTTCTATTGTACACTACCCCCGATGAAAAAATCCCCTCAAGCCCCTCCGCGTCACTGGTGGGACTGGACCTCCGTTCTCCTGCTGGGCATCCTCCTGCAACTCGTCGCCTCGCGGCTTATCGTCACCGGTTGGACGGAAGGACTCTCCCTGGTACGCAGTTTTACATGGATGGGCGCCTCTCTCGGGCTGGCGCTGGGGTACAGCGCATTCCGCCGCCGCACGGCTCGCTGGCTGTCCTTCTTTTACATGCTCCTCATGCTTCCCCTGCAATGGACAACCGTCATCGAAGGACCCGTGAAGGTGGAGGAAAAACTGCTCAGCGTGGCGGGCAGGCTGTTATTTTCGATCTCTGAACTGTTCGCGCGCCGACCGGTCGAAGACCCGTTGTTTTTCATCGCCATCATGTCGGTCACGTTATGGGTGTTGAGCGCATCGGCTGGTTATCATCTCGTCCGTCATCAAAATTTTCTTCTTGCCACCCTGCCGTCCCTGCTCGGGATGCTCATCATTCAAAATTACGATAACGCGGTCGCCAGCCGGCTGTTACTGCCGGGTTTCTTCATCCTGTTCGCGCTCCTCTTGTTGGGACGCTTGAACTACCTCGCCCAGCAAATCCAATGGAAGCAAAAGCGTGTGTTCCTCTCGCCCGAGAACAGCCTCGATCTAACCAGCAGTATGGCGATCATGGCAAGCCTCATCATGATCACCGCCTGGGTCACGCCTTCCTCCTTCTTTCGTATCGAAACGGCGCGCCGCGCCTGGAACCGCATCTCGGAACCCTGGAACAACTTTGTGGAACGGTTCGAAAACGCCGTCAGCGCGTTGGATTCCCCCAGCGGCGGCAAGCCCGGCGAATTCTTCGGCACCGAACTCGAACTCGGGCTGGGCTTCCCGCTTTCGGATGTGGTCATGTTCACCGTGGAAACGCCCGACCTGCCCTTCAACCAAAAACCCCCTCGCTACTACTGGCGCGGACGGGTGTACGATTATTTCTCGCAAGACCAGTGGTTCACCACCGGCACCACCCGCGAGGAATATTCACCGGTCAACCCCCTGCCCGGCGTGGATGATACCGACGCCGTCAGTTTCCTCTTCAACACCGGCGGACAACGGGTTTCGTTGTTGTATGCCCCATCGCAACCGGTCTGGGTCAGCCGGCCCGGCTCGATGCTTGCCGCGCCCGGTGGCGACACGCTCGATATCTTTTCATGGACCGCCACTCCCAGCCTTCTGCCGGGCGAAACCTATCAAGTCGAAGCCGTGTTGAGCAATCCCACCATCGAAGGACTGCGCACGGCAGGTACAGACTACCCAGCCTGGGTGACCGACAAATACCTGCAACTCCCGGACGATTTCTCGCAAGCCATCCGCGACCTCGCGCTCGAGATCACCGCCGAAGCCGATACTCCATACGATAAAGCATTCGCCATCACGCAATACCTGCGGACGAACATCGCCTACGCCCCGACCATCGCATCTGCGCCGCGCGGCAAAGACAAACTCGAGTGGATCCTCTTCGAGTACAAGCAAGCCTATTGCGTATATTACGCTTCCGCCCAGATCCTCATGCTCCGCTCGCTGGGCATCCCCGCCCGCATGGCGGTCGGCTTCTCACAGGGAACAGGCGCATCGTCCGGAGACGGACTCGCCAGCGAAATCGAAGACATTCAAGTCAACAGTTTCACCGTCCGCAAACAGAACGCGCACGCCTGGCCCGAGGTCTACTTCCCCGGCATCGGCTGGGTGGAGTTCGAGCCGACCGGCAACCAGGCTCCGCTTGACCGCCCGCTCGCCCCGCGGGAAGAAGTTACAAATGAAGGGCTGATCAACCCCGGCACATTAATCGGCGAAGAACTTCTACCGGAAGAACCGCTTGACCCAACCGCGGATGATCAACTCGTAGACTCGGCAACCCCAACCCCCGCCTCGCTTCTACCCACGGTCTACCTGCTCCTCACCCTCCTCGCCCTCGCCGGGTTGACCGTCTACCTCGGGCGGCGTTACGGCATCCACGAGCGACTCCCCTCCGCCGTTCGCGCCACCCTCGAACGGACCGGCGTCGAAACCCCGCGCTGGATCATCCACTGGGAGGGATGGGTGAAACTCACCAGTATTGAACGCTCCTTCGAAAGCATCAACTTCGGGCTTCGGCAACTCAGCGCCCCGCCAGCCATCGACGCCACACCCAGCGAACGCGCCGACAGTCTTGCAAGAATCCTGCCCGATGCCGCCACGCCCATCAAAATACTTCTGGACGAACACCAGACATCCCTTTATACTTCCAGAACGGCAGACGCCGAGGAAGCGAGGCGAGCGGCGTTTGCCCTGCGTTCCCTCATCATTCTTGCCCGCCTCCGTCACTTCTGGACAGGTAAATACTCACCCAGAAGCTAGCCCCACCCACAAAGGATTCTCCATGGCGACGATCACGGCAAAGACGAAAGCCATCACTATCAACGACCAGTTGGTCGCGGCCAGCAAGCAAATCCGCAAGATTCGCACCACCATCGACTCGGGCAACACCCCCCTCTCGCTCGAAGAATTAAAGGCTCTCGAAACCTCGCTCGAACGGATCAGCGAAATCCTCGTCCCGTTCGAACAACGCTTCAGTCACCTGCAAGCGCTGGCGGGGATCGGGCAGGTGGTCAACTCCACGCTCGAGATCGACGAAGTGCTCCAGATCGTGATGGACACCATCGTCCGCCTCACGGAGGCGGAGCGCGGCTTCCTCATGTTGCGCGACGAACGCGGCGAAATGACCATTCGCATCGCGCGCAACTGGGAACAGGAATCCATCAACCAGAGTGAATCCTCCATCAGCCGCACTATCGTCCAAAAAGTGATAGACGCTGGCGAGGGAATTCTCACCACCAACGCGCGCGAAGACCAGCGGTTCAGCGGGCAGGAAAGCGTGATCGCCTTCAACCTGCGATCGATCCTATGCGTGCCGCTCATGGTCAAGACCGAATTGATCGGCGTGATCTACACCGACAACCGCATCCGCACCGGGATCTTCTCCGAAGGGGACCGTGACCTGTTGATCGCGTTCGCGAATCAGGCGGCGGTCGCCATCGAGAACGCGCGTCTG
>CAYPCK010000012.1:0-15082 GCA_964409185.1 uncultured Anaerolinea sp.
GTCCATCCAGATGTTGAGTTGTTTCGCCTGCCCATGCCGGATCAGGTCCACAGCGGCGAAGTCGCGCCCTTCGAGTTCGAACACGCCGGACTGGCACAACACACTGCCGAAGATATCGGGCATGCGCAACCCGGTGTACATCGCCATCAAGCCGCCGAACGACGCGCCGAGGACTCCGTACGCGCCGGGTTGTTTTTCGATATCGATCAAATTCATCTGCTTGCGCGCCAGCGGAATGATCTCGCGGTGGATCCACAACAGGGTGGCATCGGAGCACGCGTATTCCAGCGGGCGGCGCGATTTGCCGTTCTGCAAGAGCGCCATCGCCAGCGGGCGGATGCGTTTGTCGGCGATCAAATTATCCACGATGGTGGCGAGTCGGCCGCGATGCAAATAATCGTAACCGTCGTAGACAATCAGCAATGGCACGGTTTCTTTCACAGGCGGTTTGTACAGCCACACCTCGCGCTCGCCGTAATCCTGCAACATCCACGTATCTACGCGGTGCGGGGTGAGCGCGCCATTCGGCACATCCGCGCGGCGCATGGAGAAGGGCGAGGGCATGGTCTCCGGCATGTAGAAAAAATTATTGCGCGAGCCGA
Source organism: uncultured Anaerolinea sp. (assembly GCA_964409185.1). Classification (GTDB taxonomy): domain Bacteria; phylum Chloroflexota; class Anaerolineae; order Anaerolineales; family Villigracilaceae; genus Defluviilinea. The sequence continues at coordinate 603 of CAYPCK010000012.1, forward strand.
CGCCGTTGTTGACGCTTTTGCGATTCAAAGGGACAATGAAGCGTTGTTGCGAGACCGGGTCGAAGAAGGCGTATTCGAGATACGCGTCACGCGGCAGTGTGAGGGAGATGGACCAGACCGATTTGGAGGAGGCAGGCGTCAGTGTGGAGCCGAGGCGTTTGAGCGGTTTAGGATTCGCCTCCCAGCCGTGCAGGTCGCTGATCAGATGCGGCGCGGTCTTTCCCTCCCAAATGAATGTGGCGCGATTCCCCTGGACGACCGGGGTGCCGAATTCCTTTGCGCGCTGGATGGTATCCTGCGAGGGACTCATTTGCTGAACGTTCCCACCAGTTCGCCCTGCGCAAGAATGTGACCTTCGATGGCGTTGAGCAGTTGCCCCTTGTCGGCGCCCGGCAACAGCCCAACCGTTTCATCGAGCGCGTACAGTTTGAAGAAATAACGGTGCGTGCCACTGGGCGGGCAGGGTCCGCCGTAGCCGATATCGCCCCATGAATTTTTCCCAACGAACGGACTGCCCCGACCCTCCGGAACATTCTTTCCGGTAACAGCCAAATCTTCCGCAAGGCTTCTTGTTTCGGCTGGGATGTTGTACAACACCCAATGCACCCAGCCACCGGGCGCGTCGGGGTCGTCCATGATGAGCGCGAACGATTGCGTCCCGAGAGGCGGGTCGCTCCATGCAAGCGCGGGCGAAATGTCCCTGCCTTTGCAGGAGTACTTCACCGGAATGGCGCCTCCGTTGGCAAACGCATCGCTGGCGAGGGTTAACTGAGTTGGCAATACAGCCTCCGTTGGCTCTGCCACAGGCGAACAGGCAGAGATGAGAATCACAAAAATCAGGAAATAGTTTCGCACACAGGCAAGTATATCGCTCGCAACATCCGTTTCAATAAATTCCTCCCCCGTTGTGGTGACCGCGCCGCTTACAATTTCTTCATGAAATGCACGAGTCGCCCCACCTCATAGTACCCGGTCTTGTAGTGCGCTTGAATGCTGGCGTCGTTTTCGAGCCACGTATCCGACCCCATTTCGGTGCAACCCTTTTCACGCGCCCAATTTTCGGCAGTCAGGATCATTTCACGCCCGAGTTTCTGCCCGCGGATGTTCTCGTCCACGAACCACGCTTCGATGTACCCGACCGGGCTGGATTCGCATCCCTCGGCAAAGTCGCGCAGGCTGGCTTCCACAAAGGCGACCAGGCTTCCATCCGCGCGTGAAGCGACGAACACTGCATTCTTCTTATTGCCCAACATCTTGTCGAGGTCCCAATCCAGATATTCGATGGGCGCCTCGGGCCAGAGGAGTTGTCTCATGCGCAGCCATTCGGGCTTATCTGCCGCAGTCGCGCGGCGGATCTCGTACGTCACGGTCTCACCACCTGCAGTAGGATAAATCGATGTGAGGGGATTATAGTCAATATCCACAGGCTGACAATATCCGACCCGCTCTTTCCTCCCTTCTGCCTGCCTCGCCCGCTCCCGACCTTACTTCAGCCTCGGCACCCAGCGCGGCACCTTTCGGCAATACTCCTCATACGCCGCGCCGAAGTTTCTCTGCAAGATGGGCTCTTCGACAACGACGATGAGAAAATGAAATGCAAGAAAAAATAAAAATGCGTAGAGCGTCGCCAGCATCGAACCGAACCAGAGGATGAATCCTAACTGCACGACTAGCGCGGCAAAATAAATCGGGTTGCGGACGTAACGATACCAACCCGCGATGACCAGTTGCTTCGGCGGGTCAACGAACGCAGGCGTGCCGCGGCCGCGGCGGATCATATCCGCCGAGCATTGGATGATGACCAGAGCGCCGAGAAACCAAAACGGGAACGCCAGATGGCGGAAAACACCAAAGTCAAACGACGAGGTCCGCGAGGCAAGCAGGTACGGAATGTATAACGTAAACAAGCCATGAGTCGAACCCATGTAGAGAATGGTTTTGAGCGTGTTCATTTGATCGTGTAGGGGCGGACCTGCGTGTCCGCCCTTGATGCATGTTATTTCAATCGCGGAATCCAACGAGGCACGCGCTTGAGATATTCTTCATACGCCGCGCCGAACTTCTTTTTCAACGTGGGTTCTTCGTATAACGTGACAAAGATATGTGTTGCGGCGAAAAATAAAAAGGGCGCAACAAGCAGTGGAAGCGACGGCGACCAGAGCGCCCACCCGATCAATGCGAGGATTCCCGAAACATACATCGGGTTGCGCACGAAGCGGTACAGCCCGGTTGCGACGAGTTCCTTCGGCGGGTCAATCGGCGCGGGCGTGCCGCGTCCCGTGAAGGTAAAATCCAAAAAACACCATAAGACGGTTGCAATAGCGATCAACCAAAGCGGAAAGGCGACAAAGGCAAAGATACTTGTTTGAAACAGTTCAGCATCTGTTCTTGATATGACATAGGGGAAATACCCAACGAACATGCCGGGAACAAAGAGGAGGAAAAGCAGGGATTTGAAAGCGGTCATTCGGGAACATCGGTTTTCGTCAGGAAGTAGACCAGCACAGCGAGCGACCCCACGAACCAGGCGCCTCCGATCACGCCGATCACCCAGCGCGGGATTCCCCAACCGGAAATATCAACCGGCAGGAGACCAAAGTAAATGAGCAGGACGATCGCGCTTAGAACGATGTCAAGTCCGCTGGCGAGGAGGAAGATGGTGCGTTTGTTTTGAGAGTTGTCCATAGATTCCTCTTTCGTGGCGCAAGATACTATCTTGTGCTACTTTCTACTTTTCAACCACTTCAACAACTTATCTGTTGACCAGCAGTTGATCACATCGTTCTTCGTCACCCCGGCGCGGCGGGCGATGGCAACGCCATAATGAAGCATATCCAAATCTTCTTCGGAGTGCGCGTCGGTGTTGATGCTGAGAAGCGCCCCCAACTCTTTGGCGCGGCGGGCGTGTGGATCGTCAAGATCGAGACGGTAGGGACTGGCGCTGATCTCCATCGCCACGCCTGATTTTGCCGCGGCTTGCAGGATGACTTCCATATCCAAGTCCGCGCCTTCGCGGTCGGGGATTTCGCGTCCCGTTGGGTGACCGATGATGTCTACGTGCGGGTTGTTCACGGCTTTCAACAAACGCTCGGTGATCTTTTCGCGCGGCTGGCGCAAACTCGAATGGAGCGAGGCAACTACAAGGTCGAGTGAAGCGAGGAACTCGTCGGGATAATCCAGCGAGCCGTCGGCTTTGATCTCCACTTCGCTCGAGTGCAGGATGGTGATTTGATCGCCAAGTTGCTTTTGAATCTTTTTGATCTCGGCGGCTTGCTGTTTGTGCCGCTCGATGGATAAGCCATTGGCAACACCCAAACTTACGGAGTGGTCTGAAAAAACGATCACTTTCAAGCCGCGCTGGATCGCGGCTTTCGCCATATCCAACATGGATAATTTGCCATCGCTGTACGTGGAGTGCATGTGCAGGTTGGCTTTGATGTCTTTCACCTCGATCAACTTCGGAAGTTTGTTTGCCTTCGCCAGCGCGACCTCATCGCGCCCCTCGCGCAATTCGGGCGGAATCCATTGCAAGCCGAGCGTTTTATAAACCTCCTCCTCCGTTGAACAAAAGATTTCGCCTTTGCCTTTAATTTTTTTGAACGAATGATCCGAAAGCGATAAACCTTTATCAAGGGCGAGTTGCCGCAACAATATATTGTGATCCTTCGAGCCTGTAGCGTATAGAAGCGCGGTTCCAAACTCGTTGGGCGGATGCACCCACACTTGTGCGCGGATTCCATCGGTGAATTCGATGCTGGATTTGAATTCGCCTTTGCCCAAAACACGACTCACGCGCGGCAATTTGACAACCGCGTCCATCACGGGCGCCGAATCTTTCGCGGCGACGAGGATATCCAGGTCGCCAACCGTCGAACGCATCCTGCGCAGACTTCCGGCGGGTTGCGCGTCCACGACGCCCTTCACCTTTTTGAGCGCGGCGATGATCTCATTCGCCAGCGGAAGCGCGCGCCCGATGGAGATTCGTCCCGTGCGCCGCGAGAGCGAGGCAAGCCCTTCGAGGATCGCAGTCTCTGATTTCGCGCCCATGCCGGGCAGGTCGCGCAACTTCCCCGCTTTGGCGGCAGACTCAAGGTCCGAAAGACTCGTGATTCCCAGCGTCTTCCAGATCATCCCCACTTTTTTCGGTCCCAGCGACGGCACAGCCAGCCATGAGGCGAGTTCCTCGGGGATTTCTTTCTTAAGTTTTTCCAGAAACTCAAGTTTGCCGGTGAACAGCAACTCGTCAATCTTTTCCGCGATGGCTTTGCCCACGCCGGGGATTTCCTCGAGCTTGCCTTCCTTCCAATATTCCGAGGCATCGCGTCCCAGCCCCATAAGGCTCTCAGACGCTTTGCGATAGGCGAGGGTTTTATAAATGATCTCACCTTTGATCTCAAGCAGGTTGGCGATGAGGGTGAAGGTATCGGCAAGTTGTTTGTTGTTCATGGCGGTAATCCTTTTATGAGACGCATTATACGCTCAAACAATACCGCCTTGAGACGTATCTGAATACGGTCTTCAGACGCATCCCTTTGGCGGCATCGCAGCGTATCCTGTGGACAACCAAAGGAGTATCTTATGCAGTCTCAAAGTTTCTTCCAAAAGTACGAACTTCCGCTTTTCCTCGTCTTGACCTATGCCTTGAGCTGGTGGTCGGCGCCGTTCGCGAACGGAGGGATCATTCCCCATGGTCCCGCGCTGGCGGCAGTGATTACGATTGCACTGACCGCCGGCAAACCGGGTTTGCGCGAATTCTGGTCCCGGCTGACCCAATTCCGCGCGGGCTGGTGGTGTCTCGTGGGACCCACCATCGTCGTTGCCTATCTGCTCGCCGCGTTCATCGTCAACCTGCTGTTGGGCGCAACGGTGACGAGTCCGTTTCCCATCCCATCTGCGGAGACCATGATCGTGCTTTTCTTGATGGGCGGATTGTGGGAGGAGCCGGGCTGGACAGGTTATGGACTGCCCAAACTTCAGGCACGCTTTGCGCCTCGCGCCTACGGGACGCTTGCCGCAACTTTCGTGATGGGACTCTTCCGCTCCATCTGGCACCTGCCATTGGTTCTCTATGGAAGCATTGAGTGGTACGACGCGGCGATCTTCAGCTTCGCTTTTCAGATCATCATCACGTGGCTCTATAACAAATCCAACGGCAGTGTTCCCGCAGTGATGGTCTTCCACTACGCGTCCAATGTGCTGGCGGGTTCCGTGATGTTGCAGGCGTTTCGCGGAGCGGAACAGGAGATGTATTACGGTCTGTTCGTGGCATTTGCCTGCGTTGCCGCGTTGTTGATCGTTTGGCAGACCAAAATGCAGCTGGGCTTCACGAGTATGACCCGTGTGAAGATGTGAATCGTTCAGCGTTTCGATGCAAATTTGCGGGAAATGAATCTGATGTTGATGCGCGGACAACGGGAGTACAATCCGATTATGTTGGGCGCTTCCGTTGTCCGCGTTCGGATTCCACCGCTGCTGGATGTTGTCACCTATTCCAGCCTGGTGGTCATGTCGCTGTTGGCGGCGCGTGGACTTCCCACCCCCCAGGCGCAATGGATGCTGCTTGGGCTGTGCGCGGTGTACGGTCTGTTGTATCACTTCATGTTTCGTGCGGGGCGCTACGAGAACCATCCCGCGCTGTACTTTGGATCGCAATTCCTTGTATTGATCGCGTTGCTTTTCCTGCAGCCGCCCTTCGTGGACGGCATCAATTTCCTTTACCTAATTGTGAGCGTGCATGCCGCGCTGGTGTTGACGCGCGCCGCCGCCAGCCTGTGGATCGCCGCGTATGTCCTGGCGGTCAGCGCGTCCGCAGTCCTTACAAGCGGGGCGGATGGTTTTTTTGCCGTGTCGTTCTACCTCGTGGTGTACGTCATCTGCGGAGTGTTCGGGCACATCCTGCAACAGGCCGACCTGGCGCGCCAGCACAACCAGCAACTGATCGAGGAATTGAAGTCTACGCAGGAGAAATTGCAGGAACTGGCAGTGCTGGAGGAACGCAACCGCCTCGCGCGGGACCTGCACGACTCGGTGAAGCAACAAGTCTTTGCCATCTCGATGCAGTTGAGCGCGGTACGGACGGCGTTATCGGAAACCGACAAATCCTACTCGTCCATCGTTGAAGCAGAGCGCCTCGCCCAACAGGCTGGCGCGGAATTGACCACGCTCATCGGCGCGCTGCGCCCGCCCGTGTTGGAAAGCAAGTCATTGCCCGAAGCTATCAAGGAATATGTCCATGAATGGACGCGCCAGAACAAAATCGCAACCGAAATCAACGTCGGTGAACTATCCGTGAATTCGAATATCGAACAAGTGTTGTTCAGGGTCTTGCAGGAGGCGTTGTCGAACGTGGCGCGTCATAGCAAGGCGGGCAGGGTGGTAGTCGTATTGAAATCTGAAAATGGAAACGTAACCCTGGCTGTTGAAGATGATGGCATCGGATTCGACTCAAAACAGATCACAAAGGGTATCGGCTTGGATTCGATGAGGGAACGACTTGCGGCGGTGAATGGTGAACTTGCGATCACGAGTCTCCAGTCTCAAGGCACACGCATCGCGGCAACAGTGAGGAAATCACAATGACAGAATTAATTTCAGTCTTGCTGGTGGACGATCACGCGGTGGTGCGTCAGGGTGTAAAAGCCTTTTTGGTCACGCAACCAGACATATCGGTTGTGGGCGAAGCAGGTTCGGGTGAGGAAGCGATCCAATTGGCGGCACAGTCCATCCCTGATGTGATTCTCATGGACCTCATCATGCCCGATATGGACGGCGTGGAAGCGACGCGGCGCGTCAAACAGGTCAGCCCGCGTTCGCAGATCGTGGTGCTCACCTCGTATCACGAAGATGAACATATCTTCCCCGCGTTGAAGGCGGGCGCGTTGTCGTACATCCTCAAAGATGTGAGCGCGGAGGAACTGGCATCGGCGGTGAGAAAAGCCGCGCTGGGCGAGGCAGTCCTCCATCCGCGCGTGGCGGCGCGCGTCATCAAGGAATTGCAGGGCAAGCGTGAGGAAGTACTGAATCCATTTACTGAATTGAGCGAACGCGAACTGGAAGTGTTGAAGTTGATCGCTGACGGCATGTCCAACGCGGAGATGGCGGCGAAACTGGTGTTGAGCGAAAAAACCATCAAGGGACACGTGAGCAACATCCTGAGCAAATTGCATCTGGCTGACCGAACACAAGCCGCGGTGTACGCGTGGCGCGAAGGCGTGGTGCGCAAAGAATGAGCGTTAGTTTACCGTCAACCAGACTCCAGCCAGCACAACCATCAACCCGATCACCCGCGGCACATCCAGTGGATGTTGCGTCAGACCCAGCCAGCCGAAGTGATCGAGCACCGCGCCCATGATCAACTGCCCCGCGAGTAAAATGATCAACGCCGGCGCGACGCCGACGCGCGGGATCATGAAACTGATCGCGGAAATGACGATCAACCCGAACGCGCCGGCGCCGAGCGCGTACCACGGCAAACTCCGCCATTGACTTAACCGCCCGCCGCCCATCACCAGCAACGGAATCAACGCCACCACCGCGCCGCCAGCGTGGACAATGAACACGCTTTCGAGCATGCCCAGTTTCTGGGTGATGAGACTCGCCATCGGGCTTTGCAGCCCGATCGAAAGTCCGCCGAGGAGACCGATGAGGATGATGAAGAGGAGGGAGTCCATGATGTATCCTTTACCAGCAAGTTGGTTCGATGATACTTGATTTTGTCCCGGGCGCAGCGGACAGAGTCGGTAGTCGTGCCTTTTCCAAAGTCCGAGATCAGGAATTCTGTACACGGAATCCACGGAGTAGACGGATTTTTTTCTCCGTCTTTTCAAGACAGCATCCGTGTTATCCGCAAGATCCGTGGACAAAACAGGTTTTGGAAGACAATTTTTGAAACACCCTACGCCGGTAGTCAGAGCCTCTTGCACAACCTCTTCATCACAGTTACCATTACAGCGCCATGTCATCCCGTCCGCGCCCGGTGCGCGCCATCTCCACCACGCTCGGCGTCGCCATCCTGCTGGCGACCCTGTTCACCGCCCTCCCCTCGCAGGGACTCGCCAACGGCAATTTTTACGAACGCCTGAGCCTGCTCCTCACCCCGCGCGCGCCGGACGAAGTCTCGACGACCCAGCCGCAATTGCGAATCGGAATCGTCGCCGGGCATTTGGGCAACGACTCCGGCGCCGTGTGCGTGGACGGCAACGGCAACGTCACCCTCACCGAAGCGGATGTCAACCTCGACATCGCCGCCATCGTGCAACAACAACTCCAGGGCGCGGGCTACGTGGTGGACCTGTTGAACGAGTTCGACACGCGCCTGAACGGCTACCGCGCGCTCGCCATCGTGTCCATCCACAACGACTCGTGCGAGTACGTCAACGACCAGGCGACCGGCTTCAAGGTTGCCGCCGCGCTCAACACCAACGACATCAACCGCGCCAACCGCCTGACCGCCTGCCTCGTGGACCGCTACCAAACGATCACCGGGCTCGATTTCCACGCCGGCAGTATCACCGCCGACATGCGCGAATATCACGCCTTCCGCGAGATCGACCCCAGCACCGTTGCCGCGATCATCGAAACCGGCTTCCTCAACCTCGACCGCGAGATCCTCACCAAAGAGACCAACCGCGTCGCCAGCGGCGTGGTGGATGGCATCCTGTGCTTCACCAACAACGAGAATATCGAACCGACTCCCCTTCCCAACCTCGCGCCATGACGAAACACGGACGCATCCTCTTCCCCTTGCTTTTGATCCTGTTATTCCTCGGCGTTTCCTCCGCCTTCCTCTTTTTCACCGCCTCGCCGGCGAGCGCGTTCCTGTTCACCACACCGACCGCCGCGCCTACCCAGGAAAATCTCTGGGCGCATGTGGACGTTGCCAAACCGACCTACACACCGGTCATCCTCCCGACCGAAACAGCGACCCAAATCCCATCAGCGACGGAAACGCCCGCCGTGCTTGCCATGGAGATCGTCAACGAAATTTCCGCCTCGTTGCAACAGGCGCAACGGATCGAAGCCTCACCGCCGCCCGCGCCGTCACTCGGAGCGACGAAATACATTTTGGTGGATATTTCCGATCAGCACATGTACGTCTATGAAAACGACGCATTGATCTACAGTTTCATCGCCTCGACCGGCATCAACAACGCGACGCGCGTCGGCACGTTTGCCGTGCAGAGCAAATTCGAAAACGCCTACGGCGCCACCTGGGATATCTGGATGCCCAACTGGCTCGGCATTTATTACGCGGGCGGGCTGGAAAACGGAATCCACGCCCTGCCCATCCTGCCCAGCGGCGCAACCTTGTGGGAGGGTTTCCTCGGCAGACCGGTTTCCTACGGGTGTGTTGTGCTTGGCACGTATGAATCGAAGTTGCTCTACGATTGGGCTGAGATGGGCACCACGGTTGAAATCCAGTGGTAACGAAATCAGGGGAGAAATGGGATGGTTTTTGCCCTGATAAAAGGGTAAAATCCAACTGTAAGAAAACATCCGTTCTGTAATCCCGAATCCAAACTGGACCCAACGGATTTCCCGCCTATGAACGAACCCCTTTTTCAGTCCCGTGAACTTGTCCTGCAAGCCCGCGAGGCGTTGCGCCGCAACGACCGGGATGCCGCCCGCCTGCTCGGCGAGCAAGCCGCATTGCTCTCCCCCGATTTCGAGGATGCGTGGCTGGTGCTTGCCGCCTCCGACGATAACCCGGAAGACGCGCTGGCGTATGCGCGAAAAGCGGAGGAACTCAACCCGACCAGTCCGCGGGCGCGGCGTGCGGTGGAGTGGGCGCAGGAAAAATTGAACCAAGCCCAAAGGGCGGTGAAGCGCGTCGAGCCGGTCGTCAGTGAAGCGCCGAGGGGCATCCCGCTCGTTCGAGAATCCCGACCAGTTCCAGTCAAAGAAAATCCCAAACCGCGAGGTCGTCTGTTGTTGTACGGCGCGACGTTTGGTCTGCTCGCGTGCGTCGTGATCGGATTCGCGGCATGGTCGGCGTTCTCTTCGCCGGCGTTTGCTTCGGTGCTCAACCCCGCGCCGCAACCCACGCAGGAGAACCTCTGGGCGCGAGTGGACGTGCCCAAACCAGCCGCAGATGTGTCGATGCAGGCAAGCCCGATCGCGCAGTCGCCCGCGCAATCAAGCCCGATCGCGCAAGCGCCCCTGCCGACCGAAACTGCGACGCCCGTTCCGGCTTTGCCGACCGCCACGCTGGAACCTGCCGCCACACCCACATCCGTGCCCACCGACGCGCCGACTGCCATCCCCTCGGCGACCGAAACGCCCGGCGTGCTGGCAATGGACATCCTTGCCGATACCCCGACCAGTGCCTACGTCCCACCGACCAGCGTTCCCACCTCCGCCGTCGCGAACGATCCGCAGCCTTCGTATCCCTCTCAGGGGAACGGTGTGCGCTGGATCGATGTTGATTTGACCAATCAAATGGTGTATGCCTACGAAGGCGATGTGATCGTCAATTCGTTCGTCGTCTCCACCGGCACCGCCTATACCCCAACCGTAACCGGCAAGTTCAAGATCTGGATCAAGTTGAAGAAGACCAACATGTCCGGTCCCGGATATTATCTCGCCGATGTGCCGTACACGATGTATTTCTACAAAGGCTACGGTTTGCACGGCACCTACTGGCACAACAACTTCGGCACGCCGATGAGTCATGGGTGCGTGAACCTGAGCATTCCCGACGCCGAATGGCTGTACTATTTTGCCTCCGAGGGCACGGTCGTCAACGTGCATTATTAGATCAATTAACCGCCAAGAGCGCAAAGAACGCGAAGGTCTTTGAAGATTCTTCTTGGCGAACCTGGCGTGCTTTGCGGTTCAAAAGAAATGAGAAAAATCTCCCGGCGCGACTTTCTCAAATTAAGCGGCTACGGCATGCTGGGGATGTTCCTGCCTGAACTCCCGCGCTTCTTCCAACAAGAGCAGATCACTCAGGGGCGCGTCATTGACACCTCGCTTTGGTCGTATGAAGAACCGACCAAAAAATCGAAGCGCGTAAAAAATTACTGGCGCGACCTCGTCGTCCCCATCACCAACACAACCGTCAGCGAAGATGAAGCCGCCCACAACCGCGTGTGGTATGAAGTGGAGGGGAAAGGTTACGTGTATTCGGGGAGCATCCAGCCGGTGCGCACCATCCTGAACGAGCCGCAACACATCTCGCTCAAAGGCGCATTGGGCGAGGTGAGCGTGCCGTTCACCGACGCGTTCCTCGAACCTGACACTTCCTCCGAACCCCTTCACAGGCTGTATTATGAATCCGTTCATTGGGTGAAAGCCAGCGCGATCCACGCGGACGGGACGCTCTGGTACGCCCTGCTCGACGACAAGACCGGGGAATATTACTACGCGCCGGGGAAACACATCCGCCTCATCCCGGACGTGGAGCTGGCTCCCATTGCCGAGCAGATTCCGGACGTGTTGAAGCGGGTCGAAGTCCGCTTGAAGGATCAGTTGCTGATGGCATACGAAGGGAATCGACTGGTCTTCGCCACGCGCGTTTCCACCGGCGGACGATTGCGCAGTGGAACGTACACCACACCCGCAGGCGAGTACATCACGTATCATAAACGTCCCACGCGCCACATGGCGCGCGGCGACCTCGCCTCAAGCGGGTTTGATTTACCCGGTGTGCCGTGGGTGACCTACATCAAAGAGAACGGCATCTCCTTTCACGGCACATACTGGCACAACGACTACGGGCGTGCGCGCAGTCATGGTTGTATCAATATGACTCCGCAAGCCGCGAAATGGCTCTACCGTTGGACGACCCCATCCGTGCCGCCGGAGAAAGAACTGGTTTACGGTCATGTGGGGACGAGGGTGGAGATCGTGGTGTAACTGAATTACTGATGTTACGCACCTATATGCTCCCACAGGGTCTATGACCCTGTGGATGGCAAGTAAGGGATAAAGAACACGTAAATACGGCGGTCGCAGACCGCCTCTGAGCAGAACTGCGTAACATCAGTCAATAAGGGGTGGCAGGTGAAGGTGGTAGAATAACGGAACGCGAGAACCCATGCAAGCGCTCACCTTTTGGAAAACCGTCGCCATGGATCATTCCAACCTGCTCGAACACCTGATCGAACTTCTCAAGGAACACAAGATTCGATTTTGCGTGATCGGCGGGCAGGCTGTCAACGCGTATGCCGAGCCGCTGGTGAGTTTGGATCTCGATCTCGTAGTGGCTGTAGACCAGATAGAAAAGGCGGAATCGCTTTTCGAGAAACCCTTCCTCGTAAAACAATTTCCGCACAGCCTGAATGTGACCATCCCCGATTCGGATGTGCGCGTGCAAATTCAGACCGATGAGCGATACGGTTCCTTCATCGAGCGCGCCTCGCCGCGCGTCATCCTTGGAATGGAGCTACCCGTCGCCAGCGTGGAAGATGTCCTTCAGGGAAAGATTTGGGCGGCGTCGGATTCCGGGCTCAGGGGCAGTAAACGCCAAAAGGATCTGGCGGATATCGCCCGCCTGCTTGAAAACTATCCCCAATACCGTTCACAGGTACCGCAGGAAATTCTCGACCGGTTGCTGGATTAAGCGAGGGTAAATCTGCAGTTGGATGTCTCGATCTGTGCCAGCGGAGAAGGAACTGGTCTACGGTCATGAGGGGACGAGGGTGGAGATCGAGATTTGAATCCGTATAGCAGGTATAATCAAAACAGGATTGAAATGACCGTACCTGTCAGATCCACCCCAAACCAACGACTTCTTGATGAGGTGACACGCCGAATCGTCGCGAGCGTTAAGCCGCGCCGCGTGGTACTCTTTGGGTCAGGCGCGCGTGGACGAATGAACCGTAATAGTGATTTCGATATGCTGGTCGTCATGGGTAAGCGTGTCCACCGTCGCCAGACCGCCCAAAAAATCTATCGCAACCTGCATGGGAGCGGTATCGCAGTGGACATTGTCGTGGCTACGGAAAACGACCTGAAAAAATACGGCAAGCGCGCCGGCACGATCTTGAAAACCGCCCTGCAAGAGGGGCGCGTGATCTATGAAGCATAACGATCCAACGGACCCTCGCTCGTGGTTGTCACGCGCAAAAGGGAATCTCACGTTGGCAGAGAAAGGGGGAAGAATGAAAGATGTGCTGTACGAGGATCTGTGCTTCAATGCGCAACAAGCCGCCGAGAAAGCCTTGAAAGCAGTTTGCCTAGCAAAGAGACTCGATTTCCCAAAGACCCATTCTCTTGTGCATTTGATGGATTTGTTGGAGAAGCGCGGCGTACAAATCCCAAAACAGGTGCGAGATGCGGATATTCTGACTCAATATGCGGTGCAATCCCGTTACCCTAGCGTTGTGGAAGAGATTACGAGAAGCGAATATCGCGATGCGTTGAAACTCGCGGCAGGCGTTGTGTTTTGGGCGGAAAAAATTATCAAGTAACACATGGAAGGAGGTTCTGCCATGTTTCCAAAATTCATTTCACCGGTGATTCTAGTTGCCCTCCTGAGCGCCTGCGCCGCGCCGCAGACTCCCCCTTCGCGAAGCACCCCTGTGGGGCTCCCTGCGGGAGAGGGGCTGGGGGTGAGGGAGACATCAACCCCAACCTCTGCAGTCATTTTTCCAACCGAAACCCTTGCCCCAACTTCCACCCCCACCGAAACTTCGACTCCCACCCCAGAACCCACCGCCACGCCTGAGCCGACTGTTATTCAAAAAGAAATTACATTTGAAGTAACACGCGCAAGCGGTGAGGTTATTCCTTTTTCCATACCTGCTTTTATCCCAAATATTCCAGAAGGCGCAACCCCCGAACAAATCGCGGATATTGAAAAGCAGGTTTTAGCAGAAGCATTTGAATTTATTGTAAATGACAATGTTGATTGGGGAAATGTTATGGCAAAAACCTTATCTCATTACACCAAAGAAGAACAACAATACTTTGATGATGTATGGCTCATTCCTGGTCTTGGGGAAATATACTCGGGAAGGGCTATTGTGACCATTGAGCCAACTGGCGGCCTAATACCTGCTGCAAATAACACCATTGGCCTTAGTGTAAGAAATCTGACTTACAATGAAATAAATGGAACATTATTTAAATATGTGACAGGTGACGATGAAGTGATCGGAAATGAAATCTTCGTTGGTGTTAATGTAAATACAGTAGTGCCGCTAATCAAATTCCAAACTATTACACTTGATTTAAATAATTAATTCCTCTACACTGAAAGAGTAATGATCCATAAACTATGTAGAATAATTATTGTTGCTTTATTCATTCTGGCAATTTTTCCTTCCAAAGTATTTGCAACCTGCTGGCAAACCTGGCCCCAGTCAGGATCGGATTTTGAATGCGGATACCTTAAAGAGTATTGTGATATCAATACAAATACTGGCGGCGCGCAAGGTATCGCTGTATATAACTGTGGTGTATATGATGAATGTAAAACCAATAATAGTGATTCCTGGGGATGCTATTTCCATCAATTCAATTGTGATACCCCTTGT
>CAYPCK010000013.1:0-14716 GCA_964409185.1 uncultured Anaerolinea sp.
CGGATTCCATCCCGTCCCGCGTCGGGCACCGAGTCTACCCGCTGCCGGACTTCTCTCAGTGGGTAAAGAAGAGCCCCTGGGGGAGACTCATCGAGATCTTCTCGCAGCGGCGCGATTACGAAGTGACGCTGCCGCTTGGCGTTGCGGACGACCCGCAGCCGGTCTTCACGATCAAGGTCGTGCTGTCGTCGGTGCTTTTACGGGACACGGTGTTCCCGCAGATCCGCAGCATCGCGCTGATCTTTCTCGGCGCGGGGTTTGTCTACCTTAGTTTCGGCGAACTGGAAACCATCTTCGAAACGCTGCGGCGAGGCAACCTCTGGTTTATTCTCTTCGCCCTTCTCATCGAATGCGGTTGGATTCTCGTTGCCGGTTCGACCATCCTCGCGCTGTATCGCATCCTCGGGCTCGAGGAAAACCTCTATCGCCTGTCGTTGCTTTTCACCGCCGGGAATTTCATCTCCATCGTGATGCCCAGCGCGGGGATGGGCGCCGTGGCGGTCTTCATCAGCGAGGCGAGCCGCAGGGGGCAATCCACCGGTAAAGTGACCATTGCCAGCATGTTGTACATCTTCCTCGATTACATCGCCTTCCTGTGCGTGCTCACGCTGGGTTTGATCGTGCTCTTCCGCCGCAACGACCTTAACGGCTCGGAACTGATTCCCTCGGGGCTCATGTTGGCAATTGCCATCTTGCTGGGATTCCTCCTCTACCTCGGCTCCAAATCGGAAGTGCGGCTGGGCAACGCCCTGGCAAGAATCGTCCGCTTCCTCAACCGCCTCGTCCGCCCATTCATCCACCGCGACTATCTCAGCGAAGCCAAAATGTACGAGTACGCCCGCGAACTGGCCGCCGATCTGAAGACCCTCCCCGAGAATTACCCCAAATTCATCAAACCGTTTCTGCTCGCGCTCGCCAACAAAACCCTGTTGATGTGCGTAATGACAGCCATCTTCCTGGCATTCAATGTGCCCTTTTCGGCAGGGACGATCATCGGCGGGTTTTCGGTTGCCTACCTCTTTCTGGTCATCTCCCCCACCCCGGCGGGAATCGGCATCGTCGAAACCGTCATGCCTCTCGCGCTCACCTCCCTCAACGTGGCATTGAGTCAAGCCGTCATCATCATGCTGGCATATCGCGGCGTGACGTTCTGGTTTCCGCTCGGAGTCGGCGCGTGGGCATTGCGCTACCTGCACATTGACAGTACCGCGCCAGCCTCCAACGCGTAAGAGAGTGTTTCTTCCGTCATCGAATGCTTGTTGGCCGCACGCGGATTTCACAGAACTCACGGAAACGAACAGATTATTTTTTCCACCGCAGAGGAGACAAAGTGTCACGAAGGAAAAAGCCATTAAAAAACTTTGTGTACCTTCGTGACCCTTTGTGGTAAGGATTTTTCCGCCAGAAACGAGAGAGCCGAAACTACCTCTACCCCGGTTCACGGCGCGGGCGTGGCGGGTTTTCCCTGAATCAATTCCACGATGCCCGGAATGTTGGTGGCGACAAACGCCAAAATGGGCAGGAGCAGGGAATTCAAAAAGTTGAGAGAAGCCCGAAAATTGAGAGCCGAGTTGGGCGTCGATTTGATGCGGTCGTGATAGTTCATCAATTTTTCCAATTGCTCGAGCGTAACCCGGTTGGGGACCTTCTCCCCCGCGTACAACCGTTCGATCTTCGTCTGCACCTGATTCAGCATCTTCCACTTGGCGCGCACAATCACATCCGAGAGGTGGTATTGCCCCGTCGCGTACAAGATCACGGTGGGCGCCCACACGAAGACCGAGAAGATCAAGGCGGGCCCCGCCGACTCGGTGGTGATCACATTGACGTAACTCAAGCCGATCGTCAACTGCACGATGAACGCGATCGTCACGTATAAAATGTAGGTCAACAAGCGCGAGAGACGCCCCACCACCTCCGAACTGCTTGGGTCGGGCGTGTACAGGTCGAAACTATATTTGTCCAACTGCGAGGGGAACGCCACGTAAAAGGGATACAAATAGAAGGCAACCCAAACCGACTGAATGGAGGCGAGCGCCACCGTCACAAAGGGTCCCCAATGGAATTCGACGGCGATATCCGCGGCGATCTGGTTTTCAAGCCAGGTGTTGTACAACAACCATCCCAGCAACGGACCCACAATCAATCCTGCAAGCAAAGGGGTGCGGATTTCGAAATTACCCCTGAGCCACCTGCCAAGGTGTTCCACATCTCCAACCCTCAACATCTTATCGAGCAACGAATGACGGAACGTGTTCAGGAAGGCGCGAATATTGATCTTGTTCGCGATCAACGCCAACGCGCTGTTCCCGGCGCCCCACATCGCAAGAGTTTGTTCGTGGGCATTGAACGGCTGACCCAGGATGCGGGCAACACTCCAGCCAATTAAATATGTGAATACGGCAATTGCCGCGCCGTTCAGCCAAAACGACGGAAAGCCCTCATTTTCCTGACTCGAAGCATCGCGCGGCAGGAACGTTTTTCGCTCCTGCGCCGAGCGCGATGACAATTTGTTGAGAATCGCTCCAACGCTGTCCAGAATATATTCGGGCAGGGAACGATACCCCTCCATATCCTTTCGCACCCGAGTCCGCGCATCCATCACAGGCTGGTTCTTTTGCATAAGACGCTCCTCTTCCAAACGTATTCCGAGTATAGGATGATTCCTTCGCAAATGCAATAAAATACACCCGTGACTCTCGATTCTCTTTTGGATTTCTGGAAGCGCGATGCGGACACCGCCCCCAACCTGCTCGCCTGGCGGACGACTCCGCCGCGTTCCGCGCACACGCATCCCTTTCCGGACGGTCTGCCGGCTCCCCTTTCCCGCGCGTTGATCGCCTCGGGAATCCATTCGCTCTACTCCCACCAACTCGAAGCGTGGACCACCTCCCGCGCGCATCAAAACTTCATCCTCTCCACCGGCACCGCCAGCGGAAAAACACTCGCCTACAACCTGCCGGTCTTCGCTGAACTCATTGAAAACCCAAACTCGCGCGCGCTCTACCTCTTCCCCACCAAAGCCCTCACGCAGGACCAGTTTTCCAACATCCAATCTCTAGTCTCCAGCCTCCAACCTCAAATTACTAATTACCAATTACCAAGCGCGGCGATCTACGACGGTGATACGCCAACTTCTTCACGCTCGAAAATCAGGAAGACTGCAAGGATCCTCCTCACCAACCCCGACATGCTCCATACCGGCATTCTGCCGCACCACACCAACTGGGCGGATTTTTTCACGCACCTCAAATTCATAGTCATCGACGAGGCGCACACCTACCGCGGCGTGTTCGGCTCGCACGTGGCGAACGTCATCCGCAGGCTCAAACGGGTTGCAAAATTTTATGGGCGCGCGCCAACATTCATTCTGGCTTCCGCCACCATCGGCAATCCGCAGGAACTTGCAGAGAAGCTCATCGAGGAACCGGTGACATTGATTGACAAGGACGGCTCCGCCCGCGGACCGCGCCACTTCCTGCTCTACAACCCGCCCATCGTGGATTCCTCGCTCGGCTTGCGAAATTCATCGTTACTCGAAAGCGTCCGCCTCGCCCAGGATTCGCTCAAACACAATATTCAAACCGTCGTCTTCGCGCGTTCGCGCCGAAGCGTTGAAATTATTTTGACGTACCTTCAACAAAATCAATCTCCAGTCTCTAATCTCCAATCCTCCATCCGAGGCTACCGGAGCGGCTACCTCCCAACCCAACGCCGCGAGATCGAAAAGGGACTCCGTGACGGCACGATCAAAACCGTCGTTGCCACGAACGCGCTCGAACTCGGCATGGATATCGGCGGGCTGGGCGCGGCCGTCCTCGTCGGCTACCCTGGCACCGTCGCTTCGGTGAGTCTGCAAGCGGGTCGGGCGGGACGCGGGCTGGAATCGGCCGTCAGTGTGCTGGTTGCGTCCGCGAATCCGATTGATCAGTTCCTCGCGCGTCACCCGGAATATTTATTCGAGCGTTCGCCCGAGCGCGCGCTGGTCAACCCCGATCATCTGTTGATTTTGCTCGAACACCTGCGCTGCGCGATGTTCGAATTGCCGTTTCAAAAAGGCGAAGGGTTCGGCGCGATTTCAGCGCAGACCATCGAAGAGTATTTGAAATTCCTTGTTGAAAACAACGAGGCGCATTTCTCGAACGAAAAATTTTTCTGGATGGCAGATCGATACCCCGCCGCGAACATATCCCTGCGCTCCGCCTCGCCGCAAAGCGTGGTGCTGCAAACGATGATCGAAGACCGCCCGCAGACCATCGGCATCGTGGACGGCGAAAGCGCGGCATGGATGACGCACCCCGGCGCGATCTACCTGCACGAAGCGGGACAATATTTTGTGGAGGATTTGAATCTCGAGGAACACACGGCGCGCCTGAAGCCCGTTGCCAGCGATTACTACACAGAACCATTGAGACAAACAACTGTTGAAGTGTTATCCGTAAACGAAACGCAAGATACGCAATACGCGGCACGCAGTAGCAAGAGCTGGGGCGAACTGAAAATCACCTCGCACATCACCGGCTTTCGCAAGCGACGCTGGTATACCCATGAGAACCTCGGCGAAGAACCGTTGGATATGCCTCCCTCCGAATTGCAGACGACCGGTTACTGGCTGACTCTCTCCGAGGAGACCATCACGCGTCTGCGCGACGCGGGGGCTTGGTCCAACGACCCCAACGACTACGGACCCGACTGGGGAAAGATTCGCGAACGCGTCCGCGCGCGAGACAAGTTCACTTGCCAGGTCTGCGGCGCCGTGGAGTCGAACCGCCAGCACGATGTCCATCACAAAGTCCCGTTCCGGGCGTTTGCTTCGCGCGAGGATGCGAATCGTTTGGAAAACCTAACGACGCTTTGTCCGTCGTGCCATCACAAAGTGGAACAGAACGTACGCATGCGGAGCGGGCTTGCCGGTCTTGCGTATGTGCTGGGCAACCTTGCGCCATTATTTTTGATGTGCGATTCATCGGATTTGGGAACGCACATCGAGCCGGTGGAAAATAAAATTTTCGAAATGCCGACGGTCGTGTTATATGACTCCATCCCCGCGGGAATCGGCTTCAGCCAGAAGTTGTTCGAGATACACGATGAGCTGCTCACCCGCGCCTTGGAATTGGTGAGCGCCTGCGCCTGCGCCGACGGATGTCCGTCGTGCGTGGGTCCCGGCGGCGAGAATGGGTATGGGGGAAAAGCGGAGGCGTTGGAAATTCTCAAACTCCTCGCGCAGTCGTCCGATTAAATTTCTATGCGGCGTTAACAGTTTTCTAGCGTTACTCGGTTAAGATGTGGGCATTGAAAATATAGAAGTGACAGTCACCTGCGAGGTGGCTATCACTTGCACACGCAAGGAGAACTCTCATGAGCAAAATCATTGGCATTGACCTCGGCACGACAAACTCGGTTGTATCGGTGATGGAAGGCGGATCGCCAACCGTCATCTCGACCGCGGAGGGCGGGCGACTCTGCCCGTCGGTCGTCGCGTTCAATAAAAACGGCGAACGACTCGTCGGTCAGACCGCGAAACGGCAGGCGGTCGTCAATCCCGAAAATACGATCTATTCCATCAAGCGCTTCATCGGGCGGCACTTTGAAGAAACGGAAGTGGAGCGTAAGATGGTCCCTTTCAATGTGGTGAAAGGCGCCTCGGACGATGTGCGCGTGAAGATTCCGATCACGAACCGCGAATATTCCCCGCAGGAAATTTCGGCGATGGTGCTGGGCAAGTTGAAGTCCGATGCCGAAGCGTACTTGGGTCAGCCGGTCACGCAGGCGGTGATCACCGTCCCCGCGTATTTCAACGACAGCCAGCGTCAAGCCACCAAAGATGCGGGCAAGATCGCCGGTCTCGAAGTGATGCGCATCATCAACGAACCGACCGCGTCCGCGCTCGCGTATGGACTCGACAAAAAGAAGGATGAAACGATTCTCGTCTTCGACCTCGGCGGCGGCACGTTCGATGTGTCGGTGTTGGAAGTGGGCGAAGGCGTGATCGAAGTGAAAGCCACCAACGGCGACACGCACCTCGGCGGCGACGATTGGGACCAGAAGATCGTCAACTGGGCGGCGGACGAATTCAATCGCGAGCAGGGCATTGACTTGCGTAACGACCGTCCCGCGCTACAGCGTTTGCGCGAAGCCGCGGAAAAAGCAAAGATCGAACTTTCATCCGTGATGGAAACGGAGATCAACCTGCCGTATATCACCGCAGACGCGAGCGGACCGAAGCACATGCAGTTGAAACTCAGCCGCGCAAAGTTCGAGCAAATGACCGAAGACCTGCTGGCGCGCTGCCGTCACCCGTTCGAAGCCGCGTTGAAAGATGCCGGCTTGAGCGCTGAGAAACTGGACGAGGTCGTTCTGGTTGGTGGCTCTACGCGTATGCCGATGGTCGCGGATTTGGTCCGCAAGCTGACCCAGAAAGAGCCGAACAAAGGCGTGAACCCGGATGAAGTGGTCGCGGTCGGCGCGGCGATCCAGGGCGGTGTGCTCGGCGGCGAAGTCAAGGATATTCTGTTGCTGGACGTGACCCCGCTTTCGTTGGGCGTCGAGACCATGGGCAGCGTGATGACCAAGATGATCGAACGCAATACGACCATCCCTGTCCGCAAGACCGAAACGTATTCCACTGCCGCGGATAACCAAACCGCGGTTGACATCCACGTCCTGCAAGGTGAACGCCCGATGGCGAACGACAACATGTCGCTGGGACGATTCCGACTTGACGGCATCCCGCCTGCGCCGCGCGGCATCCCGCAAGTGGAAGTGACGTTCGATATTGACGCCAACGGCATCCTCAACGTGACCGCGAAAGACAAAGCCACCGGTAAGGAACAGAAAGTCACGATCACCGCGTCAACGAACCTGAGCAAGAACGATATTGATCGCATGGTAAATGAGGCGCGCTCGCACGAAGCGGAAGACCGCAAACGCCGCGAGTTGATTGATGCCAAGAACACGGCAGACAGTCTTGTGTATCAAACAGAGAAAGCGTTGCGCGACCTCGGCGATAAGGTTCCCTCCGCCGAACGCGGCGAGATCGAAAACAAGATCAACGACCTCAAGTCTGCGGCGCAAGGCGACGACATCAGCCGCATCAAGCAGGCGTCTGAAAAAGTGGAGCAAGCCTTCCACGCGCTGAGTCAGCAGTTGTATGCGCAAGGACAGCCGCAACCCGAAGCGGGCGGCGGAGCGTCCACACCGCCGCCAGATGGCGACGTGATTGACGGGGAAGTGAAAGAGTAATAAAAAGATGAGACCCTTAGGATTTCAAAATCATTAGGTTCATTTTTTTTTACATCGTACTGCGGTAGCATGTATAATCCTCTCCATGCGAAAACGAAATCGCTTGAACTATAAACTTTTGATTCCCGTCATCATCGTGCTGGGCATCGGTGTTTACTTTGTTCCCCCCATCAACGCCCGCCTCGCGCCGCGCGTTGACTCGCTGTATACGCAAATAAAATATCTCATCAACCCGCCCGACGAAGCCATCTTCCAGCCACAACAAAATTCACAAGTGGATCTAGCTCTTACTCAGATGATGCAGACTCACGTGGCGACTCAAACCCTGCAACCGACTCTGACTCCCACAGCAGGACCGACGCTCGTACCGACGGTCACTCCAACGCCTCTGCCTGCTTCTGCTTCGTGGACGGATTTCCGCTATGAAGACCAGAAGAACCGCTGGAATTATTGCGGTCCCGCCAACCTGAGCATGGCGCTCAACTTTGTCGGTTGGGACGGCGACCGCGACGACGTGGCGCGAGTCATTAAACCCGGCGTGCAGGACCCGAAATTGGATTTCATCCAGCAGGGACGGTCCGATGTCAACGTGATGCCGCTCGAAATGGTGGACTTCGTCAACTTCGAGACCGAGTTCCGCGCGTTATCCCGGCTCGGCGGGGATGTTGCACTGGCAAAGAAATTACTCGCCGCGGGATTTCCGTTCATCGCTGAAAAAGGTTATTACGAAAAAGATTACACCGGCAAAGTGGCGTGGCTCGGTCATTATCAATTCGTGACCGGCTATGACGATGCCAAAGGTGTGCTCATCGTTCAAGACACGTGGAATGATGGTCCGAATTTCCCAATCACGTACGAAGAATTTGAATCCGCCGAGGCGTGGCTGTCGTTCGACAACATCTTCATCGTCGTCTACGCGCCTGAACGCGAAGCGGAATTGTTGAGCGCGCTCGGTCCTTATGCCGACAATACCTGGGCGGCGAACCGCGCGCGCGAAATCGCCGAAGAACGCATCCAAAACTCGGAGGGCATTGACCAGTATTTTGCATGGTTTGCCAAAGGGATGAGCCACGTGGAACTGTTCGAGTATGCCGATGCCGCCGCCGCCTTCGACCAGGCATTCGCCATTTACAACGATCTCGGCAAAGACGACAAACAACGCCCCTACCGCATGATGTGGTACCAGACCGGTCCGTACAAGGCGTATTTTTACACGGAGCGGTATCAGGATGTCATTAACCTGGCGGACATCACCCTCACCGACACCATCTCCAAGCCGACGTTGGAAGAATCCATTTACTGGCGCGGACGCGCAAAATACATGATCGGCGATACGCCGGGCGCGATTGCCGATTTCCGCGAGGCGTTGCGTTTGCATCCGAATTGGACTCCGGCGATACAGGCTTTGCAAGACCTTGGAGTTCAGCCGTAACATAAATACCTCGCTGGTTGAGTAGCCCGAACGATCGTGAGGGCGTATCGAAATCAGCAATAACCTGAAATACTTCGCTTACATGGTGGTTTCGATACGCGCCTTCGGCGCTATTCAACCGCCGGGATCATTATTTTATGAAACTCCTCCACTTCGCCGACGCCCACATTGACATGGCGAACTACGGACGCCACGACCCCGAAACGGGTTTGCCAGTGCGCGTGCTGGATTTCCTCAAGTCGCTGGATACCATCGTGGACGCGGCGATCTCTCAACGGGTGGACCTGGTCATCTTTGCGGGAGACGCCTACAAAGACCGCGCACCCGCGCCGACCTTCCAACGCGAATGGGGCAAACGCATCATGCGATTGTCACAGGCAAAGATTCCAACCTTGCTACTTGTTGGGAATCACGATCTATCGCCCGCCGCAGGTCGCGCGCACGCGATTCAGGAATTCGATACGTTGCAGGTGCCGTTCGTCAAAGTTCTGCAAAAGCCCGAGTTCTTAAAACCAGATGATTTATGGGGGTTGCCCGTGCAAGTCATAGCCATGCCGTGGATCACGCGCTCGGGCTTGATGGCAAACCTCGACATGAGCGGGACAGACTCGACGGAAATCTTCTCCAGTCTCGAATCTCGAATCTCCAGTCTCGTCGAAGAATACATCGCTGATGCAGACCCCGCCTTGCCTCTCATCCTCACCGCCCACGCCTCGGTCGAAGGCGCGACGTTTGGCGCGGAACGGATGGTGATGCTGGGGAGCGACCTCGTGTTGCCGACCTCGCTGGTGAAAGATACCCGCCTCGATTATGTGGCGATGGGTCATATCCACAAACCGCAGGATGTGAACGAGGGGAATCATCCGCCGGTGATTTACCCCGGCTCCATCGAACGCATTGACTTCGGCGAGGCGAAGGATGACAAGTTTTACGTGATAGCAGAGGTCGAACGGGGCAAAGCAGACGTAACGTGGAAAAAGATCGAAGGAACGCGCCCGTTCGTCGAGCGGCGGGCAGTCCTACCCTCGAGCGAGAACGTGACCGGGTTTTTGAAATCCCAATTGCCGAAGAATCTATCCGGCGCGATCGTCAAGTTGACCGTGGAATACCCGAGGGAGTGGGACGCCTTGATCGACGAATCCGCGTTGCGAAAATTTGCGGCAGATGCATTCGAGTTCCATCTCGTAAAGAAACCAAAGGTCGAGTCGCGTGTTCGTATTCCTGAAGGACAAGTGATCAGCAGTATGACGCCATTGGACCTGCTTGGTCAGTATTTCGATTCGGCAAAGTTGGAAGATAAAGAACAATTACAGAAACTCGCGCAGGAAATTCTTTCGGAAGAATCCCCCTCTCCCTGAGGGAGAGGGCTGGGGTGAGGGTGATATCACCACTCTGATTTGCGGAGATGTTCATGTCGCAACAAAAATCAAATTACCGCTGGTTCGTGGTCGTCGTATTTTTCTTTTTCATGCTGTTGCACCAGACCGACAAATTAATGATCGGCTCGCTACAGGTGCAGATCAGCGAAACGTTCGGGCTGGATGACTTCAAATGGGGGCTGATCAACTCCGGCGCGCTGGCGGTGGCGACGGTGTTGTATCCGCTGTGGGGATATTTATACGACCGCTATGCGCGCGCCAAACTGCTGGCGCTGGCTTCGTTGATCTGGGGCGCGACGACGTGGCTGAATGCGGTCGTGCGCACGTACACCGGGTTTCTCGTTACGCGCGCCTCCACCGGTATTGATGACTCTTCGTACCCCGGCATTTACACGTTGATCGCCGATTATTTCGGTCCCGCTTTGCGGGGCAAGGTATACGGCATTTTGCAATTGGCGCAGCCAATCGGGTTTCTGGGTGGGCTGATCCTCGGTCAGATTGTCGCGCCGATGATCGGCGGTTGGCGCTCCGTGTTTTACATCACGGGCTCGCTGGGGCTGGTTGTGGCGCTACTCATTTATTTCGGCGTGAAAGAAATGCCGCGCGGCAAAGCCGAACCCGAGTTCGAGAACATGCCCGAAATGGCGACGTTTCATTTTTCGTGGGCGGAGGCAAAACAGATCTTTGCAAAGAAGACGATGTGGTACATTTTCCTGCAGGGGTTCGCCGGCGTCTTCCCGTGGAATGTGATCACCTTTTTCTTTTTCGGCTACCTCGAAACCGAACGCGGATACGATGCGAACGGTATCATCGCCACCATGGCGCCGGTGATCCTGATCCTCGCGGCGGGATATTTCGTCGGCGGTTTCTTCGGCGACTTATTCTTCCAACGTTCAAGAAAGGGACGCATCTACGTCTCAAGTACGGGTGTTCTGCTCGGCGGGATCTTCTTCTACCTTGCGCTGACGACGCCCATCGCACAACCGAACCAGTTCTTCCTGATGATGTGCCTCGCCGCGGTGTTCATGCCGTTCTCCGCCTCGAACGTGATCGCCACCGTCTACGATGTGACCGTCCCCGAAGTGCGCTCGACCGCGCAGGCGATCGAATACTTCATCGAGAACAGCGGTGCGGTAACCGCTCCTGCCCTGACCGGCGCGCTCATCGTCGCCAGCGGGGATAAGACCTTCGCGATCCTTTCCATTTGCATGATCGCGTGGGCGCTGACATTCGTCTTCTACCTTGGCGCGTTGTTTACGATCGAAAAAGATACCGCCCATTTACGCAGTCAAATGGCGGAACGCGCGAAGACGCTGTAAGCATTCAATGAGGGGAGCGCTCCTGAAACGGCATCGCAAGATTCCCATAACCCCAAAACCTTGACAGATTAGAACAAGTGTTCTAAAATCTGGGCGTTGACTGTGCCTATTTGAAGTGTGGCGTATGCCACAGGAGATTTCCATGAACCGTTCCATGTCTGTCAAACTCCTCCCTCTCTTTCTGAGCGCCGCCCACAAGCGCGGACTGATCTTCGGGGGTATCATCCTCAGCGCCCTGCTGGCATTCGAGATCTTCAACTTTTCCAGCACCGCCTTCGCCCTGCGCGATATCCTCGGAGACCTTTCCTTCGGTCCCGCCAGTTGGGCGACCATTCTCGCCATTGCCTTCTGCGGCATTGATTTTGCCGGCATCGCCCGCATCTTCACCCCCGAAAAAGGGCGCGACGAACCGGCCGAAGTTTGGTACCTGTTCGGCGCGTGGCTGCTTGCCGCCGCGTTCAACGCTTCGCTCACCTGGTGGGGTGTCTCCATTGCCATTCTGCAACACAACGCCCAGGGCGGCATTCTGGTGGGTCAGGCGACCATGACAAAGGTTGTGCCTGTGCTGGTGGCAGGGATGGTGCTTATGATCCGCGTGCTGTTGATCAACACATTCTCGATCGCCGGCGAGCGCCTGTTTTCGCTGGATGAAAGCGCCCCCGCCCGAAACGGCTTTACCAACCGACCGGCGTATCGTCCCGCCAGTGAACCTGTTCGGGCTTCCAATCCGGCTTTTCCGCGTCCTGCGCCCAAACCCGCTCCTGCGAACTACTCGCAACCGCTCTATAACGAGCCCACCTATCACCCCATCGGTATGACGGCACAGGCGCGAAGCAACGACAATCCTTCCGTACGGAGGTAAACCCTCTCGCAAACCGACACTCTTCAATCCCTCTCCTACAATTGAAAAACATCCAACAAACAAAGACGCCGCATTTCGCGGCGTCATTGTTATGTCAGCGGTTGGGAGAGACCCGCTTGGTCGTACAGCCAGGCTTTTCGGAAGGGCTTCGGGCGGAACACCGAGAAATACAACAACGGCCGGTATCCCATGCGGCGGAACAGGTGCAACGACATATCGGACGGGATGGCTACCATTTTTTTCACACCAAGGCGGATGGCTTCCGAATGCGCCGCATGCACCAGCGAGGTGGCATAACGCCGCTGGCGGTATTCCTCCAGCACATACAACTGGTTGATGTACCCCACCCCGCCATTTTTTGTCACAAGTTGAACCCAGCCTGCCGCCAGCCCGTCCTCTTTGATGAAAAAATTATGGATGTGTTTATCGCGCAGGGTTTGCACATGAATCCGCTCCCCTTCGGAAGTTAGGCTGTTGTTGGCGGCTTCGGTTTGCTGGACGGAGTGCGCCTTTTGGATGTTGAGGGGAATGGTGCTGACCTGCAACGGCAGGTCGTAGCCTATGATGGGACCCGTGCGCACGAACTCATGACCCAGTTTGGAGAAGTGCTCCTTCAGGTCGTGGTCGGCGGGGCTCGGGTGGAAGATATTGACGATGTACTTTTTGCCTTCCGGGATGGGGTATTGACGAATGGCGTCGGTGACCTTTTGCATGTCCGGGCTGAGGGCGAGGAATTCATAGTGGAACGAGGCGACGGGGGCATCATTGTAAACGGATACGCCAATGGGACCCGCCTCTTCATAGCGCGTGTCGTAGACCACCCGGTAGACGTGATTGTACGAGGCGATCATCGCTTCCACCGCCCACCAGTTCGGGATATCCTTGCGCGCCTTGCTCATGCAGGTATGACGCAATCCCCTTCCCGATGGTTACTGGTTTTTATTGCAATGTGGTTTCACCGTTCGAGAGAACGTAGAAACTCCTGCCGTTTTCGAAGACAAAATCGGTGGCGATATACCCGGCGACGTAGGCAGTCTCGAAGACTTCGCGGGTGAAGAAGCGCCAATCGCGGGCGAGAGGGAAATCCGTTTCTTTCAGGGCGTTGAAATCGGATGGTATTTCAGCAAGGGCAAGCTTCCCCTCGAGAGGCGCAAAATGCTCGGGAGGGCGAAGCACACCACGCGTCGGAGAGGGAGGCGCGTAGAGAGGTTGCAGGTCGGCTTGCGCAAAGTGGTCCAGTTTCAACGGTTTGCGCGGGCGCTTGCTTAACCGTCGTTCGACGCGACGGGTGCTGATCCACCAATCCACTTGAAAGCGGTCGGAGGGAAGCCCGGCGTTCAAGCCGTCGCGCATGTCGCCGTATTCCGAACGCCGGTAGGTGTTGCAGACCGCGCCGAGTTTGGCGATGTTCAGGTAGGCGTTGCGGCTGAGGAGCGGGTCGTACGTCCAAGTGATGTGATCCAACCCCTGATGGCGGATAATCTGCCATTGGGCGCGTTTCAAGGCGAAGCCGATGCCGGCGTCGCGGTAATCGGGATGTACGCCCAGCATGTGCGAGCAGTGTTTGGCGCGGGGTCCGTCCGGCGTTTTTTCGATGCCGGGGAAACCGAAAACGAAACCGATGAGTTGGTCTTCGAGGTACGCGCCAGCCACCAACCCGCCGTTGTGGATTGCCGCAATGAACACATGCGCCGGGACGACATCGGTTTCACTGCCGCGCCAGACCGCGCGCTGCAGTTCTTCGACGGCCGTCATTTCTTCGGGGGTTTCGAGAATTCGTATATTCGGCGCGACCATACGGAGTAGGCTGTCAACCGCGCGAGAGGCGCAGGGATTCTTGCAATCGTTGCAAAAGCGGTTTGCGGGCGAGGTAATCGAGCCGGTAGCCGAAGCGCGCCGGCATCAAACCGAAGTTACGCGTCAGGTTTTCCACCGGGCAGGTGCGGTTGACGGCGAGGTAATCGAGCCAATATGTGGAAATGTTCGCATTGGGGATCATCGAGTCGAGGGTGACGAACAGTCCACGCATGAACGGGATGGACATTGGCAGGATCGCCCGCCTCGCGCGGGTAATGTTCATGATCGTTGCGACGACCTGTCGAAAGGTGAAAAATTCCCCGCCGCCCAGTTCATAGGTTTGGTTGAGCGTATCTGGGTTTTGCAGCGCCCAGAGCAGGGCGGTCACCAAGTCTTCGACCCATAACGGCTGGAGCAGGATTCGTCCATCGCCGGGGACGGGGAAAAAGAACGGGACCGAGCGCAGGGTTGCCGCGATGTAATTGGTGAAGCGATCCTCGGGACCAAACACGATCGTCGAGCGGAGGATGGTGTGCGGCACGCCGCTTTTGCGAATATGCTCCTCGGCAATTCCCTTCGCCTTGTGGATCGGGAACGCCGACATGCGGTCAGCGCCCACATGGCTGAGAAAGATCAACCGTTCGACCCCCGCGAGGCCGCGCTGTTCGAGCCGGCGGACAAAACC
>CAYPCK010000014.1:0-14301 GCA_964409185.1 uncultured Anaerolinea sp.
ATTTGGCGTTGTCTTCGTCGCGCAGCATGTGCATGAACGCGGAGTTGTACACGCGGTGCATCCCCAGCGTGCGGACAAAATATCCTTCGAGCAACCAGAACGCTTCAGCGAGGAGCAGTGTATCAGGGACCTCCGCGGCAACGCGGTCCACGACCTCGCGCCAGAACTCTTGCGGAATCGCCGCGTCGAATTCGGACCTCGTCATGCCGTGCTCCGACCTCGACGGAATCGAACCGCCCGCGCCGGGTTCGGGGAACCACAAGCGTTGCACGTGTTTCTTCGCCAGCGTCATCGCCGCGTCGAAGCGGATGACCGGGAAATTGCGCGCCACATGCAGGATGGTTTGGATGACCGCCTCGCGCACTTCCGCTTTCGAGTAGTCCAATTGAGCAGTGTCGTTCCATGGAAAGGACGTGCCGTCGTTGCCGTGATAGACGTAACGCACATCGCCGGTGTGATGGTCCCGCCGTTGAAAGACGACTGCCGCGTCGGTTTTGTCGTAGTAATGATCTTCGAGATAAATCCCCACGCGGATGTCATCGGAGAGGTTTTCGGATTTGAACGAGTACGAAGGATACGGCGAATACGGCAGTGACAAAAACCAATCGGGATGTTCGACCACCCACTTCGAGTCGATGCCCATGTGGTTGGGAACCATGTCGGCAGAGAGTCGAATCCCTCTCTGCCACGCCCTCATTCTCAAATTCTCTAATCCTCCCCACCCACCCAAATCTTCGGCGATGTCATACGAAAACAACGAGTATGCCGAAGCGACCGCGTCCGCGTCGCCCATGCGCTGTTTGATCCGTTGGCTGGCGCGGCTCCGTTCCCATAAACCGATGAGCCACAAGCCGGTGAAGCCTCGGTCTCGCAACAAATCCAATTCTTCATCGGGGATTTGATCGAGCGTGCGAATCCATCGTCCGTATTTTCTCGAAAGTTGCTCGAGCCAAACGTAGGAATTCTTCGCGATGAGAATGATGCGCGGCATCCAGTCTTTATCCGGGCTGTAGCGTTCATATTCGGCATAGTCGCCGCCCGAATACGTTGCAACGGGAATATCCGCTTTGAAATCGCCGTGCGCGAGTTGATGACGCAGGGTCTCCTCGCGCAAAAAATCCACGCCGCGCAGCAGGCGCGCCACGAATTCCTCGCCGAGCAGTCCGCCCCACTTTTCGAGGATGAATTGCAATTGTCCTTCGAGCGAATCGGGGAAGGCTTTGGCGGGGGCGCGTAAAATTTCAAACAGAGATTCCGATGTTCCTGAAATCCCCGCATTGTCCGTTGCCACTTGCGCGAAAAAGGTTTCGAGCGCGGCGATCAAATTTTTGTAGGCGGTCGGTTCGAGGGGCTCGTCGTCCACCAATTCAAGGAGGGGGGCAATCGCCGGGTTGGCGTTGTGCGTGAAGACGTAGATCAACTCTTCGACGGTTTTGATCTTGCCGTTCGAGAGTTTGGCAAGATATTCCTCGATCTTTTCATCGCCGCGATAGACGTTTTCAGGCGGATATTCAGCTATGAATTTTTTCTGCGTCTCGGCAATGGGTGTCTCGCCGAGGGATTCATCCACGCGAGAGACGGCGGTGTTCATGACCGGCGGCGGGGCAAACCGACGGACGAGAGCGCGCAACGCCTCGTCAATGAGGGATAACGCGTACAGGTCAGAGGCAGGCAGAGGGTCGGCGCGACGCGCTGTAATCTGGGCGGCGAACTTGCGGGCGGCGGCGAAATCCCCAAATGTGACGCGTCCATCCGGTCGGAAGAAATCCGATGAAAATTGATAACGATCGCGCGACGATTTTGTTACATGCATGGCGCAATGATAACCCCGATGATTGATTTCGAGTATACTTTCACGCGATGTCACCCCAGATTTTTGCCATGATCACGCTGATGATTCTGGCGGCGCTGCACCTGCCTGTCCTTTCATTGTTGCTGCGCAAACGCGCCGGGCAGGAGAGCGCCGCCGCTTTCTTTGCGGCGTACCTGGCGATGAACATTCTGTTGACGGCAACCGAGGCGCTCACACGCGGCGGACAACTGGCGCTGACTGAGCGCGCGGCGAGCGACCTGCAGGCATTCGGCGCGTTCGTACTTTCGTTCATCGCCCTGGTTACGGTGCTGTATTTTGTCCGGCGCGACTCGCGCTCATGGCTTATCGCCGGCGGCATCTGGCTGGCTGGTTTCCTCGTGATCGTGACCAACCTGTTCCGTTTCAGTGACGTGGTGTGGACGAACGGCGCGCTCGCCCTGACGTTCGACCAGCTCGCCCCGTTGTGGGCGGCGCTGGGCTGGCTGGCGTTCACCGCTGGCGCGTTCACGACCGTGCGCATCGCTCACAACCGTTCTCGCCAGCCCCTGCTCCGCAACCGCCTGAATTACTGGACGCCGGCTTTTCTCCTCCTGCTGATCAATGATGGTTTGCTATTCCTCGGCATGCCCATCCCCGGCAACCCGCTACGTTTGTTCGCCGCCGTGATCGGGACGCTCATCATCGTCACGCACGACCCGCCCGACCTGCGGAATGTGGCGCGGCGCGTGCTCACCTACGTCATCACCACGCTGGTCATCCTCATTTTTTACATCGCGGGCACCACGGCTTCCCAGTCGGTGTTCAATGCCCTGCCCAACTACAACCCGCTCCTCGTAGGCGCCGGCATTGCGCTCGTGCTGGCTCTGATCTTCACCCCCCTGCTCACCAGCGTACGGCGGCTCGTAAACAACTGGTTCAATTTGCGGGAGTACGACGCCAGCCGCACCCTGCATGCCTACAGCGAACAGATCAGCAACATTCTCGACATGCAGCGTCTCGCCAACGTGGCGGTCGGGCTGATCATCGAGGCGATGGACATCTCGCGCGGCTTCCTCTTCCTCGTAGACCCCAACATCACCCCCAACGGCGAGAAACAATACCGCCTGCGCGCCGTGCGGAATCAGGGCGAGCGCCAGATTCGGATCATCACCCTCGCAAGCGACCATCCGGTGGCGAAATATCTCGTGGTGGAAGGACGCCCGCTTCTGCAATACGATTTGGACCTGCTCCCCGCCTTTCGGTCTGTTTCGCAACCCGAGCGGGATTGGTTCAATCACCTCGAAGCCGAAGTGTACCTGCCGATCTTTTCCAAACGCGAGTGGATCGGTCTCTTCGCTCTCGGCGCAAAGATCAGCGGCACGCGCTACACCGAGGAAGACCTCGTCACCCTCTCCGCGCTCTCGAACCAGACCGCCGTCGCCCTCGAGAACGCCCGCCTCGTGGACAACCTCGTGGTCGTCAACACCGAACTGCGGCAGGCATATCGCAACCTCGACAAAGCCAACCGCGATCTCGAACGCCTCGACCAGACCAAGTCCGATTTCATCAGCATCGCTTCGCACGAACTGCGCACCCCGCTGACGACGATCATCGGCTACACCGAAATGCTCCTCGAAGACACCACCCTGCCCTCGCCGATTCATTCGATGCTGAAGAACATCTCCAAGGGAACGAAACGCCTGCACGAGATCATGGACTCGATGTTCGACATCGCCCAGATCGACTCGCGCACCCTGCAACTGCACCTCGCGCCGGTAGATACGGGCGACTTGATCCGCAATGTGGTCAACGGCTCCGAAAAATCCCTCAAAGAACGCGAACAGACCCTCACCCTCGATATTCCCAATCTGCCGATGGTAAAAGCCGACCCAAATCTGTTGCTCAAACTTTTCCAGCATTTGCTCACCAACGCCATCAAATTCACGCCCAACGGCGGGCGAATCAACATCGAGGCGCGGCAGATCTCGCCCAGCGTGGCGGATATGCCCATGGGAGGGCTGGAGATCGTGTTCAGCGATACCGGCGTGGGCGTGCACCCCGACTCGCGCGAGATCATTTTCAGCAAGTTTTACCAGCCCGGCGAATTGCTCAAACATTCCACCAGCAAATCGCGCTTCAAGGGGAGCGGCGCGGGGCTGGGGCTGGCATTGTCCAAAGGCATCGTCGAGGCGCACGGCGGGCGCATCTGGGTGGAAAGCAAAGGCTACGACGAGGAAAACTTCCCCGGCAGTCAGTTCCACGTGATGCTGCCGCTGGGCGTGTTCGATAAAGGGGAGAAAACGGTCGTGATGGGGAATGAAGTGAAATTGGAAATTGCATAAAACAAAGAGCCGGAGGGCAAGCCCTCCGGCTCTTGTTTTCGATTTATCACCTTGTTTATGGCAACAAGGTAATCATGTCGCCGGATTTCTCGAAATGGATCTGTTCCGCGTGGGCGCGGATCTGGCATTCCAGTCCGGATGCGCCGGGACCGAACCCAGTTGAAAAAGAGATCACATTGAATTGATAGGTTCCGTCAGACATTTCATCCAACGAGTTGCCGAAATCATTTCCATCAGGTGATCCTGTGCCGAAACCGCCAAAACTTGCCGCGGGAATCAAGTGGGCTGGCACATGAATATCGTTCGCGCCGAAACTCCCATCCCCGATTTCCGGTCCTAGTTCGATCTGGTAGAAGCCAATCAGGTTCGATGGGTCAAAGCCGGAGGCTGGGGCAACTGCATCCCACGTGGCATGAATGCCATCTGTGTCCGCAACCGCCGAAACGTTGCGCGGCGCGTCCATCGTGCAGGCAACCCAAACATCGGAATTCGACGCGCCCGGAATTGGTTGACCAAATACATCCAGCAAGGTGAATGAATATGTACCGCCGCTGACAGGCAGACCTCCGAAGTCTGTAAGGAATCGGAACGAGTCGATGAAATCCACCGTGGGAGAAAAGAGGTCGGTGAAAAGGGGAGCAATTAAGGTGTCTCCGGTTGGCAATGTCACACGCATCCCGGACGAGACGATGTTGCTGAATCCTTCGAGAATAGTTCCCTTGTTCCGGCTTTCATCTGGATGAATGCCGACAATGCCATAGACATCGCCGCCGAAGAA
This sequence comes from uncultured Anaerolinea sp., assembly GCA_964409185.1. GTDB lineage: Bacteria > Chloroflexota > Anaerolineae > Anaerolineales > Villigracilaceae > Defluviilinea. The sequence goes on from CAYPCK010000014.1 coordinate 4,913, forward strand.
AAGCCCTTCTCCCAATTGCACATCCGGGCATTTCGGGTTGCGACGGTCGAGATGAACGGCTGACCAGTCGCCATCCTCTGCAGATGTCTGCCACGCGCCGCCAGCCGAGTCATCCTTCACTGAGGCGCCGCGCGCTTCGATCAAACCGGTCAACTTGATCACGGAGCCGCCGGCTGTACCGAAAAGGGTGAGGTCGTACTCTTCATTTCCCAAAATGATTACACGCGCAGACACCGGGGCAAATTGACCATCCCCGCCGACAGACATACAGCCGTTATACAGCACGGCTTGCGAGTCGTTGGGGTCGGGCTGGGATTCATCCAGCAACAGGCGGAACGGTTGATCTTCGCCGAAGAGACCGTTCAGAGTTCCATCCCAGCGTCCGCGCAGATGGTCCACGCCGTTGGGCGGCGCGGCGTATGCGACGCCCGTGATTCCAGCCATCAGAGTCACAATCAACACAACAGGGAAAAAATATTTTTGTAACATGCGTTTCTCCTTTCAAGAAACAGTTGGATGCGAACCGCGCCGCGCGCGGCTCACGATGAAAAACCAAAGACTGTGCCAAGAAAATCGAGAATATTCTGACCGATACCGTCCGGCGCTTTGTCGTTACGGATGAGTTGCATGCCGCGTCCATCGCCGGGAAAGTTGATCCAGTTGTACTTTGCGCCGCTGATCGAACCGCACGTGGCGACATCCGAACCGGCGGAATTTTCCGTGGAGTAACACCAGACTGCTTTGCCTTCCGCGTCGAGCTTTTCCGCGTTCGTCTTCGTGTCCAAGCCGGCGTAACTACCAGCAGAAAGGGCAAGCACACCGAGACAATCCTCGCACGCCGCGACGGACGCGTCCGCGCCGTTGTTCGCGCCGATGATGGCGATGCGACTTGGATCGATTCCCGAAATGGATTTGATTTGTTCCACTGCCGCTTTCACATCCATCACCCAGCCTGCGCCCCACAAGTTGAATTCTTCGTCAGACAAGTTGTTAGGAATGGCGGGTCCGCTTTCGCCAAAGCCGCGTAGATCGAGCGTGAACACCGCGAACGATTGGTCAACAGGCATAGGCGGGAAGAGACCGCTCGCCGCGCCGTCGGGGGGCCAGTTCTGCAGCCAGTCCACCATGCCGTAGGCGAGCCATTGATCCTGAGTGATTCCGTATTGATGAACCAGCAGAACAACCGGCGCGTTCGATTGCCAGGAAGGATAGAAATATCCGACAAGCGCGTGACCATCTTCTGCGGCGAATTCCACGCGGGCGCGTTCCGCCTTGGGTTGCGTCCCGGGAAGAGGGGTAGGTTCGAACTCCGCGAGCGCGCGCGGTCTCAGTTCATACATCGAATCGCCAACCACCGAGCCGCCGAGGTCAATTTGAACGTTGAATGAAAGGATTTTTTTGTTCTCCAATAACGTCAACGGGAATTTCACCTCGACCACATCGCCCTGAGCGGTGGCTATGGAATCATTTGGAACTGAATTGCCAGCAACGCCGATGGTGTACACATTCCGACTCTCGGTGGGCCAAATGGTCACAAAATAGTCCGGCGGTTTCGAGCCGCTGGTTTCAAAGCCCAGGTCGAATTTACCGGTTATGGCTCGATCAACCAATTTTATGAAAATATAGATGTATTGATCATTGATCACCGCGCGCACTTCCTCCAAATCGGGGCTTCCCTGCGGGGCGTCGCCGAACGGATCGAATGCGAGTCCTTCGTACCGACCCCAATCCTCATCACCCCCGTCAATAATGATGCTGGTCACGCGCGGTGTCGCGGTGGATGTAGGGCTGGGCGGAATGGGCGTTGCCGTCGCGGTGGGTCGAGGGATCGCGCTGGGCGAGATTGTCGGGGTTTCGGTGGTCGCAGGTACTCCGCCGCAACCGGAGATCAGGATGACGATCATCACTGCCGACAATAATATTTTAGTTCGCATGGTTTTCTCCTTTTGGTCCGTCATTTGGGCGATTCATTGCCGCCGATGAGTTCAGAGAGTTTTTTGATCAATCCTTTCAACGATTGGAAATGCCTCCTTTCGCCGCTTTGGACATCGGTCAATGAGCCGCGCCAAACGAGACGATTTGACCCGGACTGCTCCTTCCACAAATGCAAGATGAACGAAAAGATCTTCAAGCCAGTTCCTTTTCCATGGGGCGGATCGGATTGAGCCATATTCCATCCAAAAAGAATACTCTGCTGTCGGTTTCGACAACAGAGTATCAGAAGGCTATCTCAAGACTATCTCAAGCTTAGCTTACCTACTCACTTCACGCGAGCAATGCGCACGGGGATAAATCCCCGTGCTAGTTTACGAAGTCTCGCTTTGCGGGACTTAAGCCGCCTCTGGCGGCTTCGGACAACTAGCCCGACGATTCACCGTCGGGCGGGCATCATCGAAAAAGAATCTTGATGTCAGCTTCCTCGTCGTACGTCTGGTGAGTTACCTGATTTGCTTTTGTGCAATCTCCCGGTGAATGGGAACGCGGCGGAGATAACTCTTCCGCAATCTGGGAGGGAGCGTCGCCGCGCGCTGGCAGAGCAAATCCCTTGCCCGTCGGAGGAAGGAAGCGGCATTTTCGTCCCCTGTCTCCCGAAGGACAAGGTAATGATAGAAGTAGACAAAAGGCTCGGGCAGGAAGTTCTTGAGGCTCGCCTCTTCAAAGATTTCGATTGCTTTGTGAGATTCTTGTAAAGCCTCGGGCTGTCGCGTCATCGAAAGGTGGATTTGAGAAAGATAGGAACGCGCCAATCCCTCCGAATCCGCCGCGCCAAGCGAACGACTCTCCGAAATGGTTTCCTGCAATAATGCTTCCGCATGGCTGGCTTGCTCCAAACTCCCGAACCAAACGAGGGCTCTTGCAGTGGCTAGTTTGATGGCAAGCGCATCAGTTTTGGAGTCGAACTGCGCGCAAAGGTCAGCCGCGCGGCGGAATTGGGTCAGGGCATCGGCGAGATTGCCCATCCCGGCATCGCTGGCGGCGAGGCAGGCAAGCGCGCGCATCTCGCCGTAACGATAGTTAGAAAGGCGCGAGACGCGCAACGACTCCTTCGCCAACGCAAAAGCATGTTCGTATTCCCCGATCTCGCAATACACGCGCGAGAGCGCGCGCTGCACGGAACGAATCAACGGCTTCTCGATTCCGCGCTGACGCCCGTATTCCAACATCTGTTCCCCAAGTTCTATCGCCCCGCCGAGATCCCCCGCCCGCCACAACGCGCCGACACCTTCACTTCCAAGATCAATCACCAGTTCGAGCGCGTCCTTCCGCATGGCTGTCTCGATGATCTTCCTGCCCTCCATCGCTTGTTCGGCGGGAGCCGCAGTATATTCGAGAATATCCCAGCGCGCCCGGCCTTCCATGCGGAAATCTCCGAGGCGTTGGGCGAGTTTCAATCCTTCCTTTGCGTGCAATAACGTCTCACTGTTTTGCAGCAAATGACCATGGACATTGGCGAGTTCGAGGCGAGCTTTCATCTCAATTTCCGGCACGCCGCCCTCGATGGAATATTGCAAGGATCGGTTCAAGTGACTGCGCCCATGATCCCATTCCCCCCGGCTAACGAAGTTGATGCCGAGATAAAAATTCGCTCGCGCTAAATCATCCAACATTCCCGTTTGTTCTGCATCCTTCAACGCTTCGCCGAGAATGCCCTGCATTTTTTCATGATCGGACTCAATCGTCCATAGGCAGAGATACAACTTCATTCGCAATTCGAACAGCCTGCTCGAATCCTTGCACAACGAAATTGCCGACTCGAAATGACTCGCCCCGACCCTGTAGGCGTGCAAGTTCATCGCCTGTTCCCCAGCCTGCTGGAAAAATTCCAACGCCTTTTCATGATCCCCACCCTGATGGAAATGATACGCCAATTGCTCGAGAGGTTTGCCCGCGCCTTTCGCTTCAAGATAACGACCGATTTGAAGATGAAGCGCCTGCCGCTTCGCCTCGTTCATCGAAGCGAGCAGGACTTCCTGTATTTTCACATGACTGAAATCGAATCGTTCCGACGGGGAAACTGCGCGGACCAACCCGTAGCGGAGCAACCCACCGACGGCGTCCTGAACCGCGAGGTCGTCCATGCCGGAGACCGAACGGAGAATCCCCAAATCAAATTCCCTCCCGATCAGCGCCGCAAGCGCGAGCAACTCGCGCTGATCCGCGTTCAACCGTTCCACCCGTGTCATGATCGTCTGCCGCAAGTTGAGCGACAGCGGCAAACGCGATAAGTCCGAAATCGGGCGGTCAAGCGAGATCGTCCAAATCCCGTCCGCGTTCGTGGAAAGGTATCCGCTGTCGAACAATCCGCGGAGCGATTCAACAATGAAGAGCGGGTTGCCTTCCGTCTCGGCGTGGACGCGTTCCGCGAATACCTGCGGCGCATCGGGCAAGTTTCCCATTTTGCGAATCATGTCCACGACTTCGACGCGGGAAAGCGGGTTCAAGGCAAGCGAAGCGGATTCCAAATCCCTGATTCGCGCGTCGCGGATTTCCACCACCGCCAGCGGATCGGGGCGATACGTGGCGATGAACAACAATGGCGAATCGTCTCCGGTTGCGAGAAGGGCGCGTACAACATCCATCGTTTCGTCGTCTGCCCATTGCAGATCGTCCAAAAAGAGGATGAGTGGTTTCTCTGGCCAAGACCAGATGTGCAATCCCATTGTCAGCCCGTTGACCAGCCGCTCATGCGCCTGCGCCGGCGCCAACGCGGCGGGTTCGTTCTTGCGAGAATCAAGGCGCAAATCTGGTATCAACCTGCTGATCTCACTTAACGCAATTGTGGGCAACTTCTTCAACTCGGCATCACCATATTCCTGAACAGCGGCACGGAACATCTCGATGACCGGACGATACGGGACGCGCCGATCCACCTCGTAGCAGTGACCGCGCAGGATCACGCCGCGATGATGTACACCCTCCAGCCAATGTTCCACCAACCGCGTTTTGCCGATCCCCGATTCACCTGTGATAATGGCAGACTGCATCCTCCCGTGAAGGACTTCCGCCCATTTTGCATCCAACTCACGCAGTGAATCCTGCCTGCCGACGAAAACTTTTTCAGGCTGGACGATGGGACTCGGTTGGCTGGCTTGTCGTTGAGATTCATTTGCAATACGCTTGAACAATGCCTCGGTCTCAGGCATGGGCGTTAAACCAAGTTCGCGTTCGAGCAGTTCCACGCACTGACGGTACTGCTGAACTGCCGAGACATAATCCCCGGTTTGAGCGAACAAACGCATTAAGCGTTGATGACTCTCTTCGTGAAGAGGGTTATAGGACAAAATCCTTCGGATGAAATCAATTGCTTTGCGCGGCGATGAATTCGACTGGTAATGCCGCGCACACTGATCCAGATAGCGCATCAGGCGGTCTTGATAGAATTCCCGTTTCACCAGCACCCAGTCTTCGTAATAGCCCGCGATAAAATCGCCGTGATAACTTGCGATTGCCTTTTCCAATTCCTCGATGGAGGCATCCGCCGCGACGGATTCGAACGAGATCGCATCCACGAAATAATCCGCCTGAGGGAGGAATTGCACGGATTTCGCATCCGCAACGATGATCTCACCCAGCGCCTGCCGCAGACGCCAGACCTCGCTGTTCAAATTGCGGCGGGCGCGCGCCTCGGGGACATCGGGCCACAGTTCGAATGCCAGCGCGTTGCGATCCTGCGGCTTGGAAGCGTTCAACACCAGACGCGCCAGCAACAGCACGCTTTTCCGCGTGGGAATTTTCGATTGCGGCTTGCCGTCCACGATCACCTGTGGGGAACCGAAGAGACGAATTTCGAGCATCAGCGACTCACAGGCGCATGACGGGAAACACCCTATTCAAGTTTCTTTTTGTAAACCCGGTGATTCTTGTATTCCACCCCGTTCAGGTTCTTCAAGTCGGCGCGCATTTGCTCAGTGGTTTCGGCAACCTGCGTCATTTCGACATGTTCGAACTGGTTGAAGCCTAATACGGTTTTCCCCATTTCATAATACAACAAGGCATTGCCTCCCCGCCCCTGATATTCCGGCAGGATGCCCATCCCGTTGCCGGAGATGGTCTTGGTGCGCTTCATTTCGAACAGGATGTCAACGATGCCAAACGGGAAGAGGCGCCCCTTGGCGCGTTGGAGCGCGGCGGATACATCCGGGAAGGCGAACAGGAATCCGACGATCTCCTCGCCAGCCATGATGACCTTGATCAGGCGCGGATCGGCAACGAGGAAGATATTATCCACCGCGTATTGGATGTCGCCGGGCGAGAACGGATAATATTCCCAGTTGTGGATGAAGGCTTTGTTGTACGCTTCGCCGATGCGCGGCGCCCATTGGATCAACTCGCGCTTGCTCTTGAACTTCTTGACCTTCAACGCGCCGCGCTCGATCACGCGCCGGGCGATCTGCTCCACGCGTTCGGGGATTTTGAACGCTTCGGCGGGAAGATAACAAGAGACAAAATCCACCTCCTTCTCGAAACCGAGCGCCTCCATCAATTTGGGATAGTAGTCATAGTTGTAGTTCATCATCGTCATCATCTGGCGATGCTCGAAGCCTTCCACCTGAATCCCGTACCCGTCGAACGGAGAGAGTCCCTTCGGACCGATCAGCGTATCGAGTCCGCGTTCTTTTGCCCAGGCGTTGACCGCGTCGAAGAGGGCGCGCGCAACCTCAAGGTCGTTGATCGAATCGAACGCGTAGAAGTGGGCTTTCTTCGTTTTGTGATAGTCGTTGAAGGGCTTGTTGTCCGCGGCGCAGATGCGTCCCACCACTTCCCCATCGCGGACGGCGAGGAAGAAATCCGCCGCGGAGTGGCTGAAGAACGGATGCTTCTTCCGGTTGAGAGGCAGGTAGGCGTCCGCGAAAAGAGGCGGCACCCACTGTTTGCAATCGCGGTACAGGTCGTAATGAAAATCCACGAAGCGTTTGACCTGCCGCTTGTTTTCCGTATCCACTTTTTCGACGGTGAGCATGACGAGACTCCCTGAGGCGTTGGATTGGGCAAGTATAAATCAATTTGTACGCTGCGTTGGTCGAGTAGGCGGCGGGTCTCGATACGTCCTTCGGACTACTCGACCGTCGCCGCCGTATCGAGACCAACGATGTTCATTAACATTCTTGTTACAAAACTTCTCTTGCAACGTGGTGGTTTCGACTGCTTGCGCTCAACCACCGGTGCATCTCATGCTATACTTGAACAAACGACGAAGGGAATTGCCATGTCCACAGAACAACACCAACAACTCATGAAAAAATACGCCGAAGCCGTTGTGCGCGTGGGGCTGAACCTGCGCAAGGGACAGCGGCTCATCATCAACAACGCCACCGCGCGCGGCGTGCCGCCCGCCGGGCGCGAGTTCGTCCACGAGGTGACGAAAGCCGCGTATGCCGCAGGCGCGAAATACGTGGAAGTCATTTGGGGCGACGAGGAAATGCTGCGCATCCGCCTGCAGCACGCGCCCGCCGATTCGTTCGACGAGTACCCGAAATTCCACATCCGCGGAGTCATGGACATGATTCAAAACGGCGACGCGCTGCTTTCGGTCTATGCCAACGACCCCGATGCCTTCGCGGGGCTGGATGCCGAACGCGTGGCGGCGATGCAAAAATATCACCTGCAAAATTACAACGAGGTCGGCGCGCAGATCAGCCGCAATGCCGTCAATTGGTGCGTCGTGGCATCTGCCAGCCCGGCTTGGGCGAAGAAAGTCTTCCCCGACTTGAAGCAGGATGAAGCGGAAGAAAAATTGTGGCAAGCCATCTTCGAAACGACGCGCGCGAATCTCCCAGACCCGATCGCCGCGTGGGAGGGGCACATCAAGAATCTGAAAGCCCGCGCCAAGTACATGCAAGAGAAGAAATATTCCGCGTTACATTACAAGGGTCCCGGCACTGATTTCACTCTCGGCTTGCCGAACGGACACAAATGGAGCGGCGCGCAAGGCATGGCGGAGAACGGCGTGATCTTCACCGCCAACATGCCCACCGAAGAAATTTTCACGCTGCCGGATCGTCATCGCGCCGAAGGGACGGTCGCCGCGACGTTCCCGCTGAGTTACGGCGGAAGTCTCATCGAAGATTTCAGTGTGACGTTCGAGAATGGACGCATCGTCAAAGTGAATGCAAAAAAGAATGAAGCCATCCTGCAAAAACTGGTGGAGACCGACGAAGGCTCGACGCGGCTTGGCGAAGTGGCGCTGGTCAATGCAAGTTCGCCCATCGGCAAGCGCGGACATCTCTTTTACAACACACTCTTCGACGAGAACGCGTCTTGCCACATTGCGATTGGTCGCGCTTACCGCTTCACACTCATCGGGGGAGAAGAGCTGACCGATGAGGAATTCATGGCGGCGGGCGGTAACGTCAGCCTCAACCACGTGGATTTTATGATCGGCTCTCCGCACATGGACATTGACGGCATCAAAGACGACGGCGCGCGCGAACCCGTCATGCGCTCCGGCGAATGGGCATTCGACGCGTAGTGTATCCCATCTCCCTTTGGGAGAGGGTTAGGGTGAGGGTAAATTCAAGAATGTATATTCTGTTTGCGAGGAAAATATCATGACCGAACAGGAATTCGACGGACTGCTTTCCAAATATGCCGACGTGGTCGTGCGCGTGGGACTCAACCTGCGCAAGGGACAACGCCTGCTCCTGCGCGGCATCCTCGATGACGCGCCGTTGATGCGCAAAGTGACCGAACGCGCGTACAAAGCCGGTGCAATTTACGTCGAACCGATTTACAGCGACGAACGCATCACGCGCATCCGTTTTGAACACGCCGACCCGGAGACTCTCACCGAAGTGCCAAACTGGATGTTGACTCGCTACGAGGAATACTACGAGCGCATGGACGCGGAACTCGCCATCTCATCGTCCGATCCCGAATTGCTGGCTGGCATTGACCCGGATTTAATTGCGAAGAACCGCAAAGCGGTGATGCAAAAGTTCGAGCCGCTCCGCAAGTACGAAAATACGACCAACTGGTGTGTGGTCTCCACCGCGACGCCGGCATGGGCGAAGAAGGTGTTCCCAAACGTCCCTGCGAAGGAAGCGGTGGAAAAATTGTGGGCGGAGATCTTCGCCAGTTGTCGCATCTACGAAGCCGACCCCGTCGCGGCGTGGAATGAACACAAAGAAAAACTTCAAAAGTATCGCGATTATCTCAACGCGCAAAAATTCGCCGCGCTTCACTATAAATCCCCCGGCACGGACTTGACCATCGGCTTGCCCGAAAAAGGGCAATGGCAGGGCGCGCAAGCCGACTTCAAAAATGGGATCACCGGCATCCCCAACCTCCCCACTGAAGAAGTCTTCACCACGCCGCACAAGGATAAAGTGGACGGCACGGTGACATCCACCATGCCGTTGAATTACGGCGGGGTACTGATCGAGGGAATC
>CAYPCK010000015.1:0-6798 GCA_964409185.1 uncultured Anaerolinea sp.
CCCGATCTTGCTCAACGAAGCCACCGTGCTCTTCACGTTCTATCCTCCGCTCAAAGCGCATTGGATGTTCTACACCGGCCTGACGCTCGTGGTGGTCGGCAGTTGGGTGGAAGGCTGGGGACTGTTCATGACCTACGCGGCGTGGCGGAAAGAAAACCAGACCGAACGTACGCCTTTCATCGCGTTCGGCTCGCTGGTAACCGCCCTGCTCTGGCAGATCTGCACGCTGGGCGTCGCGATCGAGATCCTGACGATGCTTCTGCCCTGGTCGCTTGGGCTGATCGAAGGCGTCGACCCACAACTGGCGCGCACCTACTTCTGGTTCACTGGGCACCCGCTCGTTTATTTCTGGCTGCTCCCCGCGTACATCTCCTGGTATGCCATGCTTCCAAAACAGGCTGGCGGCGGGAAAATGTTCAGCGATTCACTTGCCCGCCTCGCGTTCTGGATCTTTCTTGTGCTCTCCACCCCGCTCGGACTCCACCACCAATACGTGGATCCGGGCGTCCCGACCGTATGGAAGTTCATCCACTCCATGTTGACCTTCGGCGTTTTCTTCCCATCCCTGATGACCGCGTTCACCGTGGTCGCATCCCTGGAACACGCGGGCCGCAAGCAGGGCGGCAAGGGGACGCTCGCCTGGGTTGGCAAACTCAACTGGAAGGACCCCTCGGTCGCCGCCCAACTTTTGGCTGGCATCCTGTTCTTCTTCGGCGGAATCGGCGGGCTGGCGAACGCCTCGTACAACGTTAACCTCGTGCTGCATAACACCGCATTCATCCCCGGCCACTTCCACCTGACGGTCGCCCCCGGCGTCACTCTCAGTTTCATGGGAATTTCCTACTGGCTCCTGCCGTATCTGACCGGCAAAAAACTGTGGAATCCCAAAATGGCTATCTGGCAGGCATGGACGTGGTTCATCGGCATGATCGTGTTCTCCAATTCGATGCACGTGCTTGGACTGCTCGGCGCTCCCCGCCGCGTACCGCTCGGTTTGGCGCCCTACGTCCCCGCCGAGTGGAACAGCCGCCTCTTCCAGGTCGGCGTCGGCGGCGCCATCCTGTTCGTCAGCGTGATTCTCTACTTCATCGTTGTCGTCAAGACTGCCACGAACAAAGAAACTGTGGCGGAGGAACTGGAAGTGCCGGTGGCTGAATCCATGCAAGACCCGGCTCTTGGTCCCATATGGCTGGACCGCTGGTCCCCATGGATCTACGGCGCCCTCGCGCTCGTGGTTATCGTGTATGGACCGGTTCTGTTCGAACTGATTCGAAACATCGCCCTCACCTCGCCCGGCTTCCGAGTCTGGTAACTTAACACGGACGGACGGCAGTTGACCTCTTCTGCCGTCCGTCCGAAACCGCTTCGCATTGCAACGTTCCGTCGCAGTCACAACACCATGCCAACCCCATCGAAAAAACAACCACCGCAAGATCTTCTCACCCACAACCCCAGCGTGGACTGGGATGCGCGGCTCAACACGCCCAGCCGGCGAGCCCTTGCATTTCTCGAGAAAATATCGCTTCGCCTTGAAGCGCCTTTCAATTGGCTGATCAACGACCCGCGCTTCAATCCGCTGTACCACACGGGGACCATTACGATCTATCTCCTGCTCGTTATTTTACTGACAGGCGTCTACCTGACATTATTCTATCCATTCGGATTCACGTTCTCGTATATGGCGGTGGCAAAGATCGAAGCTAACTCCATCAGCCGCGTCATACGCGCCTTGCACCGCTACGCCTCCGATGCCGCGGTGATCTTTGCCCTGCTTCACGCATGGCGCACCTTTTTCCAGGATCGCTTCCGAGGTCCGCGCTGGCTGGCATGGGTCACCGGTGTCGGCATGGCGGTCCTGCTCTGGTTCCTCGGCATCACCGGCTACTGGCTGATCTGGGACGAACGCGCGCAACTTCTCAATTTCAGCCTGTTCAAAACCATCGGGGATTTCCAGTTTGGGAAAAACTTCATCGTGGATTTTATTGTGGGCGACGCGGCTGGCACAGGCTGGGTGTTCATGATGATCATCATCGTCCTGCACATCGGGCTTTCACTGCTCACCTTCTACCTGCTGTGGCTTCACATGAAGCGCATGAGCCGGGCAAAATGGCTGCCTCCAAATTACTGGATGGTGATCTCGACCATCGTCCTGCTGCTGGCATCCGCGTTGTTTCCCGTGGGCATGTTGCCGGCGCTCAGTAACACGAAGTTCGTGGGCGAAACACCCATTGACCTGTTTTACCTTTTCTATCTCCCCACTTTTCTGCGCGGACCGCAGGCGATCTTCTGGAGCATCCTGCTGTTCATCGTCGGAGCCGTCACCGCCGCGCCGTGGCTGATGCCTCTGGGCAAAAAACTCGAACCCGTGAAGGTGAACCTCGCTCACTGCGACGGGTGCACCCTCTGCGAACGCGATTGTCCATACACAGCCATCAAAATGATCCCCCGCACCGACGGCGCACGACCAAAATTCCAGGCAGAGATCGACCCCTCATTGTGCGTTGCCTGTGGCGTGTGCATCGGCAGTTGCCCGGACAACGCCCTCACGTTTGGCGACCTGCCTCTCGACCCGCTCTGGGAAACGACGTTGCGTGAAGTTGCGAATCACAAGAACATCAAAGTCGTTTTCACCTGTGAGAGACATTTTTTGAACAGCACGGAAAAAAACGCGGAAGATTTCAACGCGCATCTCGTACCGCTGACTTGCATCGCCATGGCGAACCCGACGCTTGTCGCACAGGCGATGGAAGCGGGCGCCAGTGAAGTCCAATTCATTGGGTGCCCCCCGGAGGATTGCGCCAACCGCGAAGGAAATCTCTGGCTCGAAGAGCGGATGACTGGCAAGCGATTACCCAAATTGAAGCCGGAGTTTCAGCCCGCGGTGCAAATATCGTGGGTCGCGCCGAACGGCTTCGCAAAGTGGATTCACTCGAAGGTCCGGTTCGACGCGAACACCTTCACGTTCAAACCGAACGCCACCCATTTAAAATTCATCCTGCCGCTGATCGCCATCATGCTGGTCGTCACGGCGGGACAGATCTGGTTGAGCGACGTGCCGGTGAAATTTTTCGGGTCGGATACCGCCCTGCTCTTCATCCAAATGACCCACCACAGCGGATACGCGGTTCAAGGCGTCGCCTCTCCCGCTGACGTTCAGCCGGATCTCGCTCACCCAACCCGCCTCATCCTTGAAGTAGACCATAAAATGGTGTTCGATAAAATTTATTCTGCATCGGACAATCACATCAACCAGGGCGCGCGCATCTTCGAACAAATTCAACTCCCGGTTGGTCAGCATCTCATCACCCTCAAAATGTACGATAGGGCGGACGGGACAGTCGAACAAATATTGTTCGACGACACCATCACGCTGGAGCCAAACCAATCCCTGACCGTGAACTTCCGGGATGTCCATATCCCTGACCCGGTTGCCGGCGAACAAATTTATAACGAAACAGCGCCGGGAGTCAACGCGGGTTGCCGCATCTGCCACTCACTGGTAAAAAACGAGCGCATCATTGGACCATCGTTCCACGGTATCGCCGATCGCGCCGGCGACCGAGTGCCTGGGTTGACCGCCGAGGAATATCTGCGGCAGTCCATTCTGGAACCGAACGCATATGTCGTGACAGGTTACCCCGAAGGACAGATGCTCCAAAACTTCGGGCAAATACTCACCGATGAACAGATCGAGGACCTGATCGCTTTCCTGATGACGCTGGAAGAAGATGAATAACAGAGGACCTTATGAAAAAAACCATCGGCATACTTATCCTACTCGCCTTGAGCCTCACCGCCTGTAGCGGGCGCCGGACCCCCGCCCCGCTCGGCGCGGACGCGCCCGCAAACGCCGTGCCCGACATTGTGGGTTCCTACGCTCTCAACGCCACCGATCCTTCAGGAGAGGAATACGGCGGAACGCTCACGATTTTTCCCGGCGACCAGCCGAACGAATATAAAATCCAGTGGCTGGTGACAGGCGCAGTCCATGAAGGAGTTGGCATCCTCTCAGGAAATCAATTTACAGTGACGTGGGAAACGGTGATGGATACGGAAGTCTATTTGAAAGGTTCCGGGCAATACACGGTGACCGTGAACGGCGAACTCTATGGCACGCGCGCCATCGAAGGCATCGAAGCGCCAGCCGTGGAAACCGCCTACCCGAATCCCCATCCCTGAACGTGTTCGGGGAAGCGAAAAAAATAACGCACTCAGTTCGAGTGCGTTATTTCATCACATCATGTTCGCTTTTTTCAGCGCTTTTTCCAGCGCGTCGATTGTGGCAGGTTTGATGATCAACTCCGTGGCGCCGGCGCTCATGACCTTGCGGCGCGTTTCGGGCTGGTCGTCTGACGTGATGACGATGACCGGCACCGAGATCAACCGCGGTTCGCGCCGCAGGTAGAGGAGAATCTCCACGCCGTCTATGCCGGGCATATTCACATCGAGGCAGATCAAGCTGGGCGTGAATCCGCCGCCCAAGATCGAAATGGCGGGGCTGGACCCGTACGCCACGCGCGCTTTCACGCCCAACACTTCCAGCATTTGATGCAAGGCATCGGCGGTCTGCCGGTTATCGTCCACGATCAATGCTTCGGTCATTCATCCTCCAGAATTATGTTGCCCATGACGGACACGTCGTACCCTGTCAGTTTTGAAGCGGTCTCACGAAAAGCCGAATCAGCCAAAAGTTCGAAAAGAGGCGTGAGCAGTTCGCCTTCCGCATATTTTTTCGGAATCACCAGATCGTAACGTTCTTGATAAAGCGGAACAAAATCCAGATCGAGCGCCTGCGCGGCGGCGGCGATTCCAAGTCCGCAATCGGCGCGCCCTGATGCAATTGCCGCTGCAACTCCAAGATGAGTATACTCTTCCTGCTGGTAGCCTTCAATGGAGTCTGGCGTGATTGTCATCGAATTCAAATGATAGTCCAATAGGACACGCGTACCAGCCCCGCGTTGACGGTTCACGAATCGAACCTTGGAGTTGGTCAGGCTTCTCAGATCTGTAACCCCTTTTGGGTTGCCGCGCGGCACGATCAACCCCTGCGCGCGCCACGCCAATGCGACCACTTTGACCGGAATATTCGGCATGTACTGACGGATGTACGAGATGTTGTATCCGCCCGTTTCGGGGTCGAGCAGGTGCGAGCCTGCGAGATGCGCTTCGCCGCGCCGCAGCGCGACCAATCCGCCCTGTGAGCCGACATTCGCAGAAACCAACCTGCGATGATGTTCCGACAGGAATTGCGCAAGCAGGTCGAGCATGAGATCGTGGGAGCCGATACACAGAATCGTTTTTTCGATTTCGGATTTGCTTCGATACAACCTCAGGTGAATTGTTTCGCCCGCTTCGATGCCTTGCGTCCCTCTGGGAATCCACGCAAGACCGTCCGCCTGCACCAGCGAGGTGATGACCCCTGCCCCGCGCGACAAAGGCGCGGCTAGTAACTTCTCTCCAACTTTCCCAACCATAACTCGCACAAAATCATCATCGCCCGCAGGCGAGACAAGTTTGCGGGTGAGGATGGCGGTTTCGGTTTCGAGCTGTTTGGGTTGCCGCCCCAGCCATCGGGCGAGTATGGGTTCGACGAAGATGTCAACGGTCAGCGCGGCAGAGACGGGATAGCCAGGGACGCCTACGATAGGTATCACGTTCAAAGTTTCAGGTTTTAGGTTTTTTATTTGACGATTGACGAGACCGAGGATGACCGGATGACCGGGACGGACAGCGACACCGTGCACGAGGAGTGTTCCAAGTTTTTCAACGACTTTCGCCGAGAAATCCTCCGCACCGGCGGAGGAGCCTGCGTTGAGCAAAATTAGATCATGATCATGCGAGGCTTCAAGCACGCGTTCGCAAAGTAGATCGAAATCATCTTTGGTAATCGGGTAACGCGTCGCCTCGCCGCCCATTTCTCTGACCTGCGCCGCAAGCACAAGCGAGTTGTATTCGAGAATATCGCCCGCCTTGAGTTGACTTCCAATTGGGACAAGCTCACTTCCAGTAGGGATGATTGCGACTTTGGGTTTTCGCCCAACTTTTAGATCCTGATGGCCCGCCGCGGCGACCGCGCCCAAGTCAACAGGTCTAAGGATGTGACCAGCCGGTAAAACCAATTGAGTCGCAACGATGTCCTCTCCCAGCGGGCGAACGTGACTCCACGGCGCGACAGACGCGCGGATGCGAATCGTTGGCGGCTGACGAATGTCGGTTGTGATTTGTCCGTTTTCATCAAGCGCTTCCACATTCTCAATGGGAATCACCGCATTTGCCCAATCGGGCAGCAGGTCTCCCGTATCCACATATTGCGTTTGCCCTGCAGAATTTCTAATTACTAATAAATGTATTGGAGTCGAAGACGACGCCCCATTCGTATCCTTGGCGCGGACGGCAAACCCATCCATGGCGGAGGCGTGGTAGTGCGGCGACGATATCTTTGCCCAGATCGGCTCGGTAGTGACGCGTCCCAGCGCGTGTTCATCGAGCGGAATGATTTCCGCACTCAATACGCGCCAGAGATTTGCTTCTTGCAAAGCCTGCTGGAATTTTGCTTGCGCCTGAGGGAGGGGAATGTCGTGGAGATAGACGGACATGCCGAATTACGATTGACGATTGACGATTGAACATCCCATATGCAATACGCAGTACGCAATACGAATCGCCAATCTCCAATTACCAATTACTCAATTACTACCAACGCTATCCATCGCCGCGCCCAATCGCTTCACAATCTCATCCACTTCCTCTTCGTTGATCGAGATCGGCGGCGAAAACGCCAGCGTGTTCCCCAGCGGA
>CAYPCK010000015.1:6808-12598 GCA_964409185.1 uncultured Anaerolinea sp.
GCGCCTGGGCTCTCGGCGGCCAACAACCATCGGCGGACGAGTTCGCAATCCGCGCTCTTGTGCGGCTTTGAAGACTTTCATAGCCATGGCAGGGTCAGCCGCTTTGGTTTCCTTGTCCGAAACAATTTCCACACCGCAGACCAAGCCTAGTCCACGCACATCGCCGACGAAGCCAAATTCGGCGAGTGACTTCAAGCCTGTAAGCAACCTTGCCCCGAGTTCCTTTGCGCGGGCGGGATAATTATCTTTTTCCATCAATTCAAGATTCTTGAGACCGACCGCGCACGCCATGGCATGACCCGAATAAGTGTAGCCGTGCATCCATGCTTCGCTCTCCGCCGCGGATTCCATCGTCTCGCGAATTTCGTCCGAGATCTGGATTCCGCCGAGTTGGGCGTATCCGCTCGTGATGGCTTTCGCGAACGAGAGAATATCGGGCTTGACGTTCCAATGTTTGAGCGCAAACCATTCGCCGGTGCGTCCAAAACCCGTGATGACCTCATCCGCAATGAACAGCACTTCGTATTTGTTGCAGATTTCGCGCACAAGCGGAAAATAATCCTGTGGGGGAACAATCACGCCGCCCACGCCCATCACCGGTTCAGCGATGAACGCCGCGACCGTGTTCGCGCCTTCGCGCAGGATCGCCTCTTCGAGCGCGCGCGCCGCGGCTTGACCAACGGTTTCACCGGGTTTCAACTCGCCCTCAAAACGATAGGGATTCGGCGCGGGGATGTGAACAAATCCATCCACGGCGGGACCGAACATGGTTTGATATTTTTCAAGCCCAGTGGCGAACGTGGCGGCGAGGGTGACACCGTGATATGAGCCTCGCCTCGCGATGACCTTATATTTGGTCGGCTTCCCTTTGCGTTTCCAATAATAACGCGCGGTCTTGAAGGCGGAGTCGTTTGCTTCCGATCCGCCCGAGGTGAAGAAGGTGGTATTCAATCCGGCGTAGGCGAAGCCCGCCAATTTGTCGGCAAGTTGAACGGAGGGAAGATTCGTCATCCCCGAAAAATTGGAGGTGTACGCCAAATCCTTCATCTGGTCGTATGCGGCTTTGGCGAGTTCCTCCCGCCCATACCCCGCGTTGACATTCCACAGCCCCGCCATGCCGTCGAGGATTTTTTGCCCGTCCGCAGTGTACAGCCACACGCCCTCCCCGCGCTCGATCACTAATGCATTGGCATGGGATTTCGGGTGATAGACAGGATGTAATTGCTGTTTATCTTTTTCGAGCCAATCGGTCATGAGGAACTCCGTTTTTATTAAACTCTGTTGGTTGAGTGGAGCGAAGCCCGTATCGAAACCAACAGGTAACATACAAATTTTTGTTACAAAAATTGTTTTACGGCATGGTGGTTTCGACTGCGTGCGCTCAACCACCGAATTACAGTGTCAACGAATTATAATGCCTGCAAAGGAAAATCCCCATGACCCCAACCCTCACCGACATCCTCCAAGCCGCGGAACGGATCAAACCATACGCGCATCGAACGCCCGTACTGACCAATGAAAGCCTCGACCAACGAGTCAGCGCGCAGGTGTTTCTCAAATGCGAGAACTTTCAAAAGGTGGGCGCGTTCAAGTTTCGAGGCGCGTGCAATGCGGTGTTTTCGCTCAGCGACGAGGAAGCCGCGCATGGGGTCGCGACGCACTCGTCGGGGAATCACGCGCAAGCGTTGGCGCTGGCGGCGCGGATGCGCGGTGTGCCGGCGTATATCGTCATGCCGGAGAATGCGCCGCAGGTGAAGAAGGACGCGGTCGCCGGGTATGGAGGCAGAATCGCCTACTGCGAACCAACTCAACAGGCGCGTGAAGCGACTCTCCGTCAGGTTGTCGAATCCACTGGCGCGGCGTTCATTCACCCCTATGACAACGAGCGCGTCATCGCGGGACAGGGAACTGCCGCGCTCGAGCTGTTGGCAGATGTTCCCGACTTGGATGTGATCATCGCCCCCGTCGGCGGAGGCGGGTTGATCAGCGGCACATCCATCGCGGCGAGCGAAACCAAAAAAGGCATCCGCGTGATCGCCGGCGAGCCGGAGATGGCAGATGACGCGCATCGTTCATTGAAGGAGGGGAAAGTTCTGCCGTCAGAGAATCCAAGGACGATCGCCGATGGTCTGCTCACCTCGCTCAGCGAACGCACGTTTTCGATCGTTAAATCGCGCGTGGAGGGAATCGTCACCGTGAGCGAGCAGGGAATTGTGGATGCGATGAAATTTGTGTGGGAGCGCGCCAAGATCGTGATCGAACCGTCGTCGGCGGTGGCAGTAGGCGTGTTGTGGGAAAAGAAAATTGACTTGTCGGGCTTGAAGGTCGGTGTGATCCTCAGCGGCGGGAATGTGGATTTGAGAAAACTGCCGTGGGCACAAGCATCGTAACCGAACGACGCGCAGAATTTCGAAGGTTGATTTTTGCAGACTTGATTTAAAATTGAACCAACAAATTCGTTCTTGGAGAGAAAAATGATCACTTTCTTTGCATGGTTAATTTTCGGGGCGCTGGCAGGCTGGATCGCCAGCATCATCACGGGCAAGAACCGCCGGATGGGCGCGGTGGCGAACATCGTGGTCGGCGTTCTCGGCGCGTTCATCGGCGCGGGAATCATGAACGTGTTGGGAATACCCGTAAAAGAAGGCTTCACCTTTGATGGATTATTAATCGCTGTCGGCGGCGCAGTGGTGATGATCATGGCGATGGGGTTGATTCGGAGATAGCTCTAAATCAAAACCACTTCAACTATTTCCCCCGCGCTCAAACCGGTCGCATCGGGAGCGATCCGCAACAAACCATCAGCGTTTGCCAGAGTAAAGATAAGGTTCGATTTGCCAAAGATGGGGACGGCATCCCAAGTTACGATTGACGATTGACGATTGACGACTAACTGGACGGGCCACCAATCTTCGCGCCCGGCTTGCGACGGCAAATTGACAGTCAGGCGCGCGACCACGGTCGGTTTCGGTTTGGGCAACGCGCCCGTCAATTTTTCGATCACCGGTACAACGAACAAATATCCATTCACCAGCGCGCTGACGGGGTTACCCGGCAAACCGATCACGGCTTTGCCGTTGCATGCGCCTAAAATGGTCGGTTTGCCTGGGCGCGTGTTGATTCCATGCGCCAGCACGCCGGGCTCGCCCAACGCGCGGATGACATCCGCAGTCATGTCGCGCGTGGAGGCAGACGAGCCCGCAGTGATGATGACTGCGTCACACTCGATCAACGCCTGCGCCGCCGCGCTTTTCAACAAGTCAAACTGGTCGCGGATAATCCCATAGCGCTTTGCCACACCCCCGCTTTTTTCGATCAGCGCGGCAAGCGTGTACGAGTTGATGTCGCGCACCTGCCCCGGTCGCGGCGATTGACTTGGTTCGATGATTTCATCGCCAGTGGATATCAACCCGACTCGCACCCTCCTGACCACGCGCACGGACGCGACTCCCAACGCGTGCAGACCGCCGATCTCCGCCGGACGCATCAGGCTCCCTTTCGGCAGGATTCGCTGACCCTCTGCCACATCCTCCCCCACACGAATGACGTTTTCGCCCTCTGCCACGGCGCGGAAGATTTCGATTTCATTCCCACTGTTCTCGTCGGGTCTGAGAGCCGACGGAGCAATCACTTGCGAATATTCCAACATCACCACCGCATCCGCGCCGGGGGGTAGCATGCCGCCGGTGTGGATTAATGCGCATTGACCCGGTTCGATCTCGAACGCGGGCGCGTCTCCCATGGGAATCTCGCCTACGAGAGTCAAATACGAGGGCTGTGAATCAGACGCGCCAAATGTGTCGCGCGCGCGGACGGCGTACCCGTCCACGGTTGTGCGTTCGAATTGAGGCAACGAGTGCGGCGCATGGATATCCTCGGCGAGGATCCGGTCCAACGAGGCGGAAACGTCGAGGAGTTCTGAATCGATTGTCCCCGCTGGGAGGCGCGAAAGGAGGAGGGCGCGGGCTTCGTCGGGAGGGAGGAGAGTCAGGAATGCAGGCATGAGTAAAGTTTCAAGTATCAAGTGTCAAGTTAGCGAATCCAGAATGTGGCGGTGAGGAAATATGTCGTGAGAGCAAAGACGGCGAGGGCGGTGGCGCGGAGGAGTGTCCAGTGGGGTTTGGCGCCAAGGGTAAGGTTGCGGAGTTGGATAATTTGAAAGACCGCGAAAGGCAGGGTGAGAAATGCGGGCCAGATCAGCGAAAA
The DNA here is from genome assembly GCA_964409185.1 of uncultured Anaerolinea sp. Taxonomy (GTDB): domain Bacteria; phylum Chloroflexota; class Anaerolineae; order Anaerolineales; family Villigracilaceae; genus Defluviilinea. The sequence goes on from CAYPCK010000015.1 coordinate 11,015, forward strand.
CGATAAACCAAACGCGGAGGATGAAAAAAACATCAGATACGCCAACGCAAGCGTGATGTTGTGCAGCGGCGCGACGCGTTGCCAGCCGAGTCGAGTCAGGATCGTGCCCCGTTGTAATTTTTGATCCTGCGCGAACGTCTCGAAATTCCCTACGATGAAATAAGCAAACGCAAGTAAAGCGAGCGGGATGGCTAGCGCCAGGAACCGATGTGTTTCATCCGACTGAAGGGTGAAGGCAAACGAAGGACTTACGTAGGCAAGTTGCACTGCAAGGATGAATTCACCCATTCCCCGGTTCTCCAGGCGCATGGGCGGGACGGCAAACGTAACAACGAGGAGGATCGAAAGCAACAGAAAGAAAAAGGATGAAAAAGGCAGGCGATCGGTTGCAAAGAGCGCGTACGCGGAAAGCGCAATGACGATAATGCAAGCCAGGGAGGTGTAAAGCACATTGTTGCGGAGTACTTGGCGCATCGGGCGCGTTTCGCCCTCCTGCAGAGGTTCCGCGTCAAGCCGAAACACCCGAGCGAGCAGACTCATGACGACTTGAACAAGCAGGGTGATGAAGAGTCCCAGCCAGAAGGATGAGGCGATGAATGGTTTGCCGAGATAATCGGCAAGGCTTGCGCCGAAGGAATACGCGAGCGCGGCGAGGGCGAGGTTGATCGGACGAACAAGGCGGAAGAGCATGGGTAAATTGTAATTGGTTATCGGGGAATGTGATTTGCGATTGGCGGTTTACGATTTACGATTGGCAAGATATTCTTCAAGTCGCTTCACTGCTTGTGGGAGGTTTTTGCGCCCCATGCCGATACGGAAGTGGTTGCCGGGCAGGTCATACAACGCTCCGGGCAAGAGCAGGACTCCGGCTGTTTTAGCCAAATCATCGCAGAATTCTTCGGCGTTGCCCGTAAGCAGTTTCGGGAATCCCATCGAGCCTGCGGATGGTCGAACCCAATTGAAAAGGTCGGCGTGACGGGCAAACAAGTCATCCACCGTTTCGAGGTTGTTTTTGATGATGCCAACATTTCGAGCAATGAGTTTTTGGCGATTCCGTAAAGCCACTTCAGCAAGAAACTCGCTGGGGGCGGAATTGCAGATGGTGGTGTAGTCTTTGAGCGCAGCCATTGCTTCGTATATTTTTCGATTCTTTGTAGCAACCCATCCGATCCGCAAGCCCGCGAGACCGTAGGTTTTGGAAGTCACACCGAGAGATAATGCATGTTCGCCCATGTCGCACCCGGCAGGAAGCCGCTGTTCGGGGTCGTATTCCGACTCGCGATAGACCTCGTCGCAAAACAGGAGCAGGTTATTTTCTTTGACAATTCCGTTCAGCGTTTCAAAATCCGACTTCGACATCAAATAGCCGGTCGGGTTGTGAGGGGTATTGATAATGACAACTTTCGTCGAAGGGCGAATGAGTTGACGCAGTTCGTCCATCTCCAACGCCCAGTTATTTTCCTCGCGCGCCTGCCAAAGACTGACGTCGCATCCCATCCCCTTGGCGACCTCGCTCAACGACTGGTAGTGTGGTGCGTGGACAACGATATGATCACCCTCTTTCAACACGGCGAGCATGAAGAG
>CAYPCK010000015.1:12608-14284 GCA_964409185.1 uncultured Anaerolinea sp.
CCTCTTCCGCCCCGCTGTGGACGAGGATCTCGTCAGGCTGGATCGTTTCGTAAATTGTAGCGATCTCTTTTCGCAAGGCGGGATGTCCCTGCGATTCGGTATATCCGAGCCAGGTTTGCTGAAATTTCTCCGCCGCGCCTTCCTCCAAAGCGAGCAGGTCCGCGATGGACATGGCTTCGCAATCGGAGGAGCACAAGAGAAATTCTGTGTTGAATTCGTATTTGGCAAAATAGCGTTCGAGTTTGAAGTTGGAAAGTTTCATGTTTCAGGCTCAAAGGCTCAAGTTCACTTCAACACTTTCCTCATATCGCGGTAATGGTTTTGGTTGTGGATGTACAACATCTTGATCATATAGCGGAGTTTGGTCATGCCGAGAAAGGGATGCCTTCCTTGAATTTCGAGTTCCTCCTCGCTCAAACCAGCCACCCATGCCACCGAGGTGTCGCGCACTTCCCGGTATTGCTCCAGTAATTCCTGCGGGGTCAATTTTTCCGTCTTTCGTTGTTGCGCTTCGTTGTAGCGGTCAATCGAAAAATCCTCCGATGCGCCCTCGCCGGTGGCGCGAATACGCTCAAAGAGTTTCACCAGTCCGCGCTCGGAGGTGACGAAATGCGAGAGCACGTTGCGAATCGTCCATGTTTCGCCTTCGGCGTACACTTCGCTCGCCCATTGTTCCTCTGCGAGTCCCGCGAAGAGGGCATAAAATTTTTCGCCTTCGGCTTTGAGCTTTTCGGCAAGTTCGGTAATTTCAGACATTGGAATTTCTCCTGTTTCCCGGTGGTTTCAACTGCTTGCGCTCAACCAGCGAGGCAACTTATATCAGTGAATAACCCCCATCCACGACTATGGTTTGCCCGGTGATGTATTGATTCGATAACAAAAACTCGAGCGCGGACGCAACCTCTTCGCTTCGCGCCGGACGTTTGAGCGGTATCCGCCCGATCAGCCGCTCCCACTCTTCGGCAGTGACCACGTCCGATGGCAGGACAAAGCCCGGCGCAATCGCGTTGACGCGGATTCTTGGGGCGAGTGCGCGGGCGAGAATCTTCGTCATCGATTCGAGCGCGGCTTTGCTCACCGTATATGAGGGGTATCGGCTCCACGCTTTGAGCGCGCCGACATCCGTGATGTTGACGATCAATCCGCCCTCGGTCATTTTTGGAGCGCATGCCTGCGCAAGCAGGAACGGCGCGCGGAGGTTTAGATCAAGAGTGGTATTCCATGTTTCAAGCGAAAGCGTTTCAACGCTTCCGCTGGGCATGAATGCAGCGGAGTTGACAAGAACATCTAGAGAGTGGAGATTGGATGCTAGAGATTGGATTTGCGCGGGGTCGGCGAGGTCCGCTGGGGCGAGGATAACGCGTCGGTTCAGGGATTCAATTTCACGTTGAGTCTGACGCGCTTCGTCTACGGCGGAGTGGTAGTGCAGGACAATGTCATAACCCAGGCGGGCAAGAGTCAACGCAAAGGATTTCCCCAATCGGCGCGCGGCACCGGTGACGAGAGCTAACATCATCAACTCTTGAAAACATTCGAGAGGAAGAACCAGATGTTCGCGGGGCGTTCGGCAAGGCGGCGCATGAAATACGGGTACCAATGCATACCAAACGGGACGTAGACACGCACCGGATACCCGTCCATGACCAACTGTTCCTGCATCTCGCGGCGCTGGTCGG
>CAYPCK010000016.1:0-14071 GCA_964409185.1 uncultured Anaerolinea sp.
GTGCCCCCTACAAGACACCGAGGTAATATGCCAGGCAAATATTTCGACGAACTCGAAGTTGGGATGAAATTCAAACACGGCGGACGCACCGTCACCGAAATGGACAACGTGCTCTTCTCCGCGTTGACGATGAATTCACAGCCCCTGCACGTCAACGAGGATTACGCTTCGAAAACGGAGTTCGGTCAGCGGTTGGTGAATGGCGTGTTTACGTTCGGTCTGGTCGTCGGACTCACCGTCCCCGACCTCACTGAAGGGACGATCGTGGCGAATTTGGGCTACGACAAAGTCGTGCATCCCAACCCCGTCTTTCATGGAGACACGATCTATGCCGAGAGCGAGATCGTCGAAAAGCGCGAGTCGAAATCAAGGCCCAACGCAGGCATCGTGCGAATCAAGTGTTGTGGCAGGAAGCCAGACGGTACAATTGTGGTCGAATTCGAGCGAACGGCGATGTTTTTGAAACGGTCGAATGTTGTAGGTTAGAAGGTTGCAGGTAAACCTTCAACCTTGAACCTTCAACATTCAATGGAGAATTCATGCACTCACGACGCGCACTGCTCTACATGCCCGGCGATGACCGGCGCAAGATCGAAAAATCCACCACGCTTGGAGTCGATTCCGTTTGCATGGACATGGAAGACGGCGTAGCGGCGAACAGGAAAACCGAAGCGCGGGCGGTCATTGCGCAGGCGATGAAAGAGCTGAACTTCGGCACATCCGAACGGTGCATCCGCATCAACCAAATTGGATCGGGCTTGGAGAAGCGCGATCTCGTCGCCGCGCTGGCAACCAACCCCGATACGATCGTCGTACCGAAGATCGAAACCGCCGAACAGGTGAAGTGGGTCAGCGAGCACATCGAGACCTACGAACTTTCGAGCAAGTTGAACATCGGGAGCATCCGCTTGTTGGTCGGCGTTGAAACAGCGAAAGGAATTTTAAATCTCAAAGAGATCGCCGAAGCGGATAAACGTCTCGAAGCCATCATCTTCGGCGGAGAGGACTTCGGCGCGTCTGTTGGCGCGACCCGCACGAAGGACGCGACCGAGTTGCTGTACGCGCGGCAGGCGGTGGTCACAGCGTGCGCAGCGAACGACCTCCAGGCGATTGACATCGTGTTCATTGACTTCAAAGACCTGGAGGGTCTGCGCGCCGAAGCGGAGCAGGGAGCACAGTTCGGCTTCAGTGGGAAACAGATCATCCACCCGAATCAGGTTCAGGTGGCGCAAGAGGCGTTTACTCCATCTGACTCTGCAATCGAATATGCAAAACGAATCGTCGAGTCGTTCGAGGCGAGTCAAAAAGAAGGCAAGGGCGCGTACGCGTTGGATGGCAAAATGATTGATATGCCTCTCTTGAAGAACGCGCAGAAAGTATTGGATCGGGCGAAAGCGGCGGGAAAAACTTAAACCGCAGCCGCGAATTCTTGATCAATTCGTGAAAATTCGAGATATTCGCGCAAAAAATTCTTTGGAGGTCTTCCTTGCTTTCAATCATCTACGGCATAGCATCGGCGCTTACATGGGGCGCGGGGGATTTCGCGGGCGGGCTTGCCAGCCGCAAAATGAGCGCATATCGAGGGGTGTTCTACGCCGACCTGTTCGGCTGGCTGATCTTGTGGGGTATCGCGTTGTTCTATCGAGAAACCTTCCCGCCGTCGGAGGTGATGTGGAATGCGTTCATCGGCGGCGCGCTCGGTTCGTTCGGGTTGTTGGTTCTTTACTACAGCCTGAGCATCGGACAAATGAGCATCGCCGCGCCGGTCTCGGCGTTGTTCGCGGCGTTGCTTCCGGTCGTGTACGGCGCGTTCACCGAGGGCTTGCCCAGCATGCTCCAATTCATCGGGTTTGGGCTGGCGTTGCTGGCGGTTTGGCTGATCGCGCAGGGCGAGAAAGGATTTCACGTGGGCAGGCTTGCCGACCTGCGCTTTCCGATCCTCGCGGGCGTCGGTTTCGGTTTGTATTTCATTTTCATTCATAACGCCGTCCAGGCGCAGGATGCGTTGCTGTGGCCCCTCATCTCCTCGCGCACGGCGGGGACCGCGATGCTGTTCGTGATCTTGCTGGCGCGGCGCGAATCGTTTACGATACCGAAAGATGCCCGCGTGATCATCTGGTTCAGCGCCACGCTCGACCTGCTGGGCAATTTTTTCTACATGCTCGCGAGCCGGACGGGGCGCATCGATATCGCCGCCATCCTCAGTTCGTTATATCCCGGCGCAACCGCCATCCTTGCCTGGGTCGTCCTCAAGGAACGCGTCACGCGGACGCAGGCCGTGGGCATTTTGTTCGCATTCCTCGCCATTTACTTTTTCACAGCATAAGGATTCAACATGGGCAAACTATCAGGCAAGGTAGCCATCATCACCGGCGCGACATCGGGCATCGGTAAAGCGACCGCGTTACTTTTTGCAGACGAAGGCGCGGATATTGTCATCACGGGACGCCGCGCGGAGTTAGGTCAACGCGTGGTGGATGAGATCAGCCAAAAAGGCGCGCGAGGCGTCTTCATCCAGGCGGATCATTCCCAACGTGCGTCTGCTTCGCTCATCCTCGAACGGACTCTCGCCTCGTTCAACCGCGTGGACATCCTGTTCAACAACGCGGGCATCGTCACACCCGGGACAGCGGAAACGACATCCGATGAAGTTTGGAATGAGACGTTGGCGATTAACGTGACAGGTGTGTGGCGCATGTGCAAAGCGGTTTTACCCGTGATGAAAACCCAGGGCGGAGGCGTGATCGTCAACAACGGCTCCGATTGGTCGGTGGTGGCGGGCAGGGACGCGTTCCCGTACATCGCGAGCAAAGGCGCGGTCGGCATGATGACCAAGGCGATGGCGCTCGATTACGCCCGCGAAAATATCCGCGTGAACGCCGTCTGCCCCGGCGATACGTTCGTGGACCGCTGGATCGAACGGGATTACGCGGGCATCTCAGACCCTGTGAAATTAGAGCAAGCCATCAAAGCGAAGAGTGCATATTTGCCGATGGGGCGCTTCGGCACACCCGAAGAGATCGCCAAAGCGGTGTTGTTCCTCGCTTCGGACGATTCGTCGTTTATGACCGGGCATTTACTGCTGGTGGATGGTGGGAATACAGCCCAGTGAATCGGTAATCAGTGATAAGCGGGGCTTGACATTAATAACGTCGCGCGTTATTATGCGGGTGTGATTAAATCCTTCCGCGACAAGGAAACCGAAATAATCTTTGAACGTCACTTTTCAAAACGCATTCCGCCAAACATACATCAACATGCCTGGAAAAAACTGGCGCTCATCCATGCGGCGGAACAATTGAACGACTTGCGGGTTCCGCCAGGAAACCGTTTGGAGAAACTCTCAGGGCAAAGAACTGGTCAGTACAGCATACGAATAAACGATCAATGGCGAGTATGTTTTGAGTGGCGTGAAGGTAACGCTTATAACGTGGAAATCTCGGATTATCATTAGGAAAACGATTATGGAAAAGAAATTTATGCCCATCCACCCCGGCTTGATCCTTTTGGAGGAATTCCTCCATCCCATGGGGATCACCCAATACCAGCTGGCGAAGGATATCAACGTACCTCCACGGCGCATCAATGAAATTGTTCACGGCGAACGTTCCATTTCAGCAGATACCGCCCTGCGCCTCTCGCGGTTCTTCAGCATGTCTGAAAATTTTTGGATGAACCTGCAATCTCACTACGATTTGGAATTGCAAAAGGAAAAACTTGGCGCAAGGTTGGAGCGGGAAGTAAGGGCATATACATTTACGCGGGCAGGATAATTAAATCACCTCAAAACGAGACGATAGTCAGTGGGTATTTCCAGAAGCGAGCAAATAAGTTCCCCAAGGAGGCAACCATGTTCCAATACTGCCCGCGAGACAATTCGGGTTTGACGCAAAAGAATATCGAAGGCGTGGATTTGTTCCAATGCGCGCAGTGCCACGGGGTCTGGATTCCCAAAGACAGCCTGCTGGTCCTCGCGTCCAGCCAAAACATCTCCCCGCTGGCCGATCATATCGCCGGCGAAAGCCTTCCGCCTCACTTCACACCAGGAGCGTTGCCCTGCCCACAAGACAATACCAACATGCACTTTCACTCCATCGGCGCGATCGAAGTGGACGTATGCTCAACCTGTCATGGCGCATGGCTGGACAAAGGCGAGTTGGAAGCGTTGCCGAAGGAGAAACAACCCGTGCCCTCCGCCACTTCCAACCTCGTCAGCAACACGCTGGATGTTTTGTATTATCTTCCGCCCATTGACCCCGACGCGGTTCAAGCCGGCTTGGAGGTTGCAGGCGGTGCGGCAAGCGTCGCGGCAGAAGCCGCGTCCGGCGCGGGGGAGATTCTTGGCAACCTGCTTGGGGGAATCGCTGAAGCGTTATTCAGCGGGTAACGACATTCGTTCGGGTCTGGGTTGGGAGATGAATCGCCTCAGCCGCCACTCGCTTCGCGCCAACCCCAACAGATTTCTCGGTATCGCCGCCAACCCGCGCGCGGACGGCTTGCGTAGCGCCCTCCACGCGCGGAACTCGTAATGCACCCGTCCATGCAGGATGCGATAAAACTCTGTCGGGAACGGACCGCGATACAGCATCGCCAAATCCTCTGAATCCACCCAGTTCTGTTTTTCGCCAAGTTCCAACTTCACACGCTCATAAAACTTTGTGCCGGGCAGCGGGTACGACACTGAAATGCCGATATCGTCGGGCGCGCACTCGCGCACCATCTTCAACGTCTTCTGCACATCGTCCCACGTTTCGCCCGGGTAGCCGAACTGCAAAAAGAATCCCACTTCGATCCCGTTTGCGCGCAACAGACTCGCCGCGCGATAAATGTCCTCCACCTTGTCGCCCTTGTCCATCGCATCGAGGATCTTTTGCGAACCCGATTCCGCGCCGAGCCACACGGTTTTGCAGCCCGCGTTCGCCAGCGCGGGCGCGGTCTTCTCGTTGACCAGGTCCGCGCGTTGCAAACACTTGAAGGGAATCACCGCATCCGCTTCACGCAACAGGGTTGCGAACTTTTCTATCCAATTTGGCTTCAACCCTAGAATGTCATCCGCGAACCAGATGTGATCGGGCGCGAATGTTTCCTTGATCCATTTTATCTCCGCGACCACATTTTCAGGCGAGCGCGAGTTGTAGCGTTGTCCCCAGATCGGCTTGGCGCACCAATTGCAGTGATACGGGCAGCCGCGCGTCGTCACCATGTTCATCGAAAAATATCCGTGGCGCTTCAGCCAGATACTTCGATACTTTTCAACATCCACCAAGTCCCAGGCAGGAAAAGGAAGTTTGTCTAAATCAGTTATATCGGGTCTTCGTACTGCGTACTGCGTATTGCGCGACGCAACTCCAATGACCCGCCCCGCCTCGCCCTTCTCTTCGAGTTGATTCAGCAACTCTAGCAGAGTCTCCTCCCCTTCGCCGAGGATGCAATAGTCTGCGCCTTTTTCAAGGTAATCTTTGTAATGATCGGTCGCGTCCGCGCCGCACAGGATGACCGTGCATCCGCGCGACTTTGCCATCTCGATCATCGTGAACGCGGCTTCGCGCATTCTGAGCAAACACATCTTGGAGAGGTAGTTGAAATTATCTTCGTAGAGGATCGCGTATTTCGGTTTCTGCTCATCGAGAGACGTTGCCCACTCCTCCTCCGACTCTGCCAGCATGGCATCGAACAGCGCGACGTTATATCCGTGTTGACGGAGCCAGCTCGCGGCGTACAGCGTCCCCAGCGGCGGATAGGGTTGCATGGCTTCCCACAGCTTGGGGTCGAAGCGCAGGTAGTACGATTGACCGAGGAGGATTTGGGTCATTGAGTTCAGGTGACAGTCACTTTTAAAGTGACTGTCACCTCCTTTTCCAGTGCAGATAACCTTTCTTGAAACACCTCCCGTGTCCACTTGCGGTGATGGTGGAAATTTCCCTGGCAGACTTCGGCGTTGAAGACGGTCTCTTCGCCGAAGCCGGGGAGTTTGGAGAAGCGGGCGATCTTTCGCGTCCTTTCCCAGCGTTCGAGGCTGTCACCGAGTTTGCCATACAGGGGAACTTCAAGAAGGTTTTTAACGCGAATACTGCGAAGGAGCGAATTGCGCGAATGCCTATTTTTCGCGTCATTCGTCCAATTCAGGCTATTCGAGTTAAATGAATTAGGCAGGAATCCTTTCGCCCAACTATTGACTTCGATCACCCTCCGATACGATTCCATCCCTGCGATGGGAATCATCTGCGTCAACTCACGCGCGGAGTACAAATCGTGCAGGGGCCATTCGAGTGACGATTCTGAAACGATCAGATTTGGGCATATCGTGTGACCGAACCGACGAGCGATTCGATTCAAAACCAAGGCAAACGCGCGCGCCGTCCATACCCTCCCTTTTTTGGCGACGAGCATGTAATCGAAATCGGCGTTCTTCGAGACGTTCATCACCGCCAGCGAGCCGGTCAATGCCACCATGCGGATGAACGGCAGGGCGCCGAGGATTCTTCCGTAGCGCAGGGCGTGCGGCAATAATTTTTTTGATCGCGCTACGCGTTCTTTGCGCGTCTCCACGATGTCCATGCGACCCGCAAGGTAATAATATTCGCCGTTCGATTCCACCTGCTCCTCCAAATTATTCAGCGCGGGCAATAGATCGGCTTTATCCGCGCGGACGGGCAAAAACCGATGCAACTCGTCGAGCTTGAGCGGATGCTCGAAAATGTCGGAGTAGGCGAGGGCTTCGAGGATGGCGCGTTCGAGGGGGATGGTCGCGAAAGGCATGGGGAGGTCGCCTAGGCAGAATCAGCCGTCACAGGAGGAGGGAAGCGTCTTTGCATCGCCTGCACGATCGTCAGCACGGCGTTGAAAAATAATCCCGCCGCGAAGATACCCGCGTACAGCGCGATCAGCCAGTTGGAATTTTGCCACGCCAGCCAGACGGTGCCGAGGTTGAAGAGCGCGAGGACGATCTCGAAGACCACGAGCCAATCCACGTTGACGTAGTATCGGCGCGATTCCCATTTTTGGGCGCGCGAAGTGATGCCGTATTTCGGCGTGCGTTCGAACGCGCCGCGACGCCCATGCCACACCTGCCATGCGGCGCGTAACGTGTTGAGCATAAGCCCCGCGCCGAGCGCGGCTAGGGCGAGGAAGGCGGGCAGGAAGGCGACCCAGCGCTTGCGCAACGAATGCTGCGCCACGGCGGTGAGGGCGATCGGCGCGAGCGCGGTCAAGTTGAAAAAGACAGCGATGCCGAACAGGCTGATCAAGCCGGGATACCGATCCGAAAGCGCCACGACCAGCGGATACAGAAACACGCATGTAAATAACAATAAATGGATCAGGTATCCCGTGAGGTGCAGGCTTGCCTGAATTTTTCGCGGGAGATTCGCATCGGATTTCCAAATGAGCGGGATGTAGCGGATCGCGCAATCGAAGCCGCCGTGCGCCCAGCGGTGTTGCTGGCGGCGGAAGGCGGTCATGCTCACGGGCAGTTCTGAAGGCACTTCGACCTCGCCCGCATAACGCGCGCGCCAGCCTTTGAGATATGCCCGGTATGAAAGGTCAAGGTCTTCGGTGAGGGTTTCGGCTTTCCATCCGCCGGAATCAATGATTGCGGTTTTGCGCCACACACCCGCCGTGCCGTTGAAGTTGAACCACAGCCCCAACTGCGAACGCGCCAGTTGCTCGACCGCAAAATGCGCGTCGAGCGAAAGCGATTGCAAAAACGTGAGCAGGGAATAGCCGCTGTTCAAATGTCCCCAGCGTCCTTGCACGAACGCGACGCGTTCATGGTCGAAATACGGCAGCAATCGTTTGAGGAAATCGGGGTTGGGGACAAAGTCCGCGTCGAAGATGGCGACGAATTCGCCTTGCGCGGTTTGCAAGCCATCGGCGAGCGCGCCGGCTTTGAAGCCGTGACGTTCCTTTCGATGCAGATGATGGATGGCGATGCCCCGCGCGTTGACCCGCTCCACGGTTCGCGCCACGAGTGAAACTGTCTCATCCGTGGAATCATCCAACACCTGGATTTCAAATCGTTCGCGCGGATATTCGAGCGCGGCGGCGGCTTCGATCAACCGTTCCGCCACGTACAACTCGTTGTAGATCGGTAATTGAACGGTGACGAACGGCAGGGACTCGTCGGCTGGAGGCGACATTTCCACATTCAACGCGTTGCGTCGCTTCCAGGCGTGATACGAAAGATACAGAAAGTTCAACCCATAGACAAACAATGTTGTGACGACAAGAAAATAAATCACCGCGACGGGGATGAAGAGGGTATCAAGGAGGGTCATGATTCGCCATCCTCGCCGCTACCTGATCGACCGCCGACCACGGACCGCGATCTGCCGTCTGCGTTCGAATGCAAGAGGTTTGGAGTACCTTGAGCAGAAGAATCCATTGCCACTGCGAACAAGCCCCACGCCAGCCATTGCCAGAGCCTGCCGGGAGTCGAGAACCAGGTGTAGTAATCAAAGAAGCCGACCACAGTCAGCGCGAGCAATAATCCCATCACGCCGATCATGCGTGGGTTCGCGCGCAAGTCGGCGCGGCGCGAGAAGACGATCCATGGCAAACACAGGAGCAGGAGATAAAATATTGCGCCGAAGAATCCAGTCTCCAAGGCAACCGCCAGTAAGGCGAAATGCGGCGGCTGGTAAAACGTGGGGAATTCTCCGTATTCTCTTTTTATACCCACAGGAGACGCGCTCATGCCGACGCCGGTCAACGGATATTTTGTGAAAATCTGGTTGGCAATGCGATTCAAATAAGCGCGTTCATCGGTTGCCTGCGCCTCGGCGCGGATACCTTCGAAAGAATTTCCCGCGTTCAAGCGCGCGCCGAAATAGTTCAGGTTCGCCGCGACGAATGGAAGCGCAACAAGGATGGCAACGACGAAAAGTACCGCCGTCGATTTCAGCGACACCCAGCCGCGCGCTTTCGCTTCGAGTGCGAGGATAAAAACCGTCCCTGCAAAGAAAGCCAGCCACGCGGAGCGGGAGAAGGTCATGAGGAGGGCGAGGCTCAAGAGAACAAACACAATTCCGAAAATTAGAGAGTTTTTTCTTTCGGCTCGCAAGTAGACGGTCAACAGGACGATCATGCCAAAGGCGAGGCACCCGCCCAAAATGTTGGGGTGATCCGAAAGTCCGTAGGCGCGCAGGAAGCGAGTCGCGCCATCCGAGACGATGCTCACGCCCGACCAGGCTGGGTCGAGTTGGTATTCTCCGACGAGTTGAAGTCCGATGGAATGTTGAAGCAACGATTGCGGGATGGCAACGACTGCTTGTACGATCCCCTGCAAGCCCACCGCGAAACCGACAGCGAACAATGAAATTTGCATGTTCACAATGAAAAGATAAAATAAAAAAAGCAGGCACAAGCGAAACGCATGGTAGAGCGAAAGCGGCGGGTCGACGCTGCCGAGGCTGGAAAGTAATGCAACGGCGGTCAAGCCTGCGAGCGGAATCCACACAATGGCTGGACCCAGCCGTAAAGGTTGAGCTTTGAACCGTCTGGAAATTCCCCACGCGATCAACGCGGCAAGCATGGCTAGATCGGGGAGAAAGAGGAGGAAGTCGGTGTAATCGCGGTAAATTTCCCCGTTGGGGCGCGATAGCAACGTCACCCGCCAGCGGACCGGCGCAAGCAGGAGCGCGGCAAAGAAGGCAACGCGAGCAATTCGTTCCGCTGGGTGTGGTGTTTTGTCCGTGGATGCCGTTTCCATAAGTCGTTGGGAGCCTGCGCGAAGGGCTTATTATAATTACGAACCAGACAAATCATGTCCCGATTTATGTTTCTCACAGAATTGGTTACGGAAGCGGCGCATGCCTCGTGAGATCGTCGTCAACGGGCGGTTCCTCTCGCGCCGCATCACCGGGGTGGAGCGTTACGCGCGCGAGATCATGAAACGATTTCCTGCAGGGGGATTCCGCCTCGAACAGACGGAGATGAACGGCGCGCGCGGACACGCGTGGGAGCAGTTCATTCTGCCGGGCAGGTTGTCGCGCGAGTCGGTGCTGTGGTCGCCTGCCAACACGGGTCCGCTCCTCGTCCGCAACCAGGTGTTGACGATTCAAGACCTCAGCACACTGGAGCATCCCGAATGGTTCAGAGCCAGTTTTGCCGCGTGGTATCGCGTTATGCTCCCGCTGTTGGCGAGGCGCGCGCGAACAATCGTCGCGCCTTCGGACTATGTGAAGCGAAAAATCACGGAACGATTCCGGGGCGTGAAAGCCATCGCCATCCCTTCCGGCGTGGATGTGGAACTTTTTCATCCGGGAGCGCGGCGGTCCCGCCCGGACCTGCCTCAACGGTATATTTTATTCGTCGGCTCGCTGGAACCAAGAAAAAACCTGCCAGCCTTGATCCGCGCGTGGAAGCAGGTGCAAGGAAGAATTCCCGAACTATCGCTGGTGATCGTCGGGGCGAGCGGCAATGTCTTCCGCCCGGTGAATCTGCCGCAAGGATTGCCGAACCTGCATTTCATCGGCCATGCCGGCTGGACGTTGCCTTCGATTTACGCCAACGCGGAGTTGTTTGTTCTGCCCTCGCTCGATGAGGGATTCGGTCTGCCCGTTCTCGAAGCCATGGCGTGCGGCACGCCGGTCCTCGTATCCAACGGCGGCGCATTGCCCGAAGCGGCGGGCGATGCGGGTTTAATTTTCGATTTAGCCCAGCCTGATAGCCTTGCGTCACTCATGGAACAGTGCGTCACAGATTCCACGCTCCGCGCTCGCCTGATCGAAAAAGGACTGGCGCGGGCGAGGGAATTCTCATGGCAAAAAACGGCAGACGAGATTTGGAAAACGCTGAATGAATAACACACCTTACGCAGATGAAATTGCCGTTGATGTCCGCCCGACGGTAAACCGTCGGGCTAGTCGCACAAAGCCGCCCTTGGCGGCTTAAGTCCCGCAAAGCGGGACTTCGTAAACTAGCACGGGGATTCATCCCCGTGCGGATGGCATAACCTGGACAATTTGAATGAATAACTCCTTGTATGCTGGATCACAAATTGCCTTCGTGGTTGATCCGCTCGTCCCGCTCGGCGGCGCGGAAAAGGTGTTGTTCGCCGCGCTCGAAGCCTTTCCACATGCGGATATTTTCTCGCTGGTCTACAACAAATCTGTGTTTACCGGCACCCCGCTTGCATTCCGCGAGATACGAACGTCTCGCCTCGATTACTTTCCGCTTGTCCGACATTATCACCGCTATTTGCTTCCGCTCATGCCTGCGGCGGTCGAGCGGTTCGACTTGCGCGCGTATGACACCATCGTCTCGTTCAATTACGCGGTGGCGAACGGCGCAAGAAACTATAACGGCGCGCGTCACTTGTCATATACGCACACGCCTTTACGATATGCATGGACAGACCTCAACCTCAACGGGACGCACTCGCACAAGAATCGATTCGTAGACGCGTACTTGCGTCGCTTCCGCGCATGGGATAGAAATGCCGCTTCGCGCATCCATACGATTGCCACCAACTCGCAAGCCGTTTCCCAACGGATTCGCTCCGCGTATGCGCGCGAGGCGCGTATTATTTATCCACCCGTCGAGACGGGTCGGTTTCGCCCAAATCCGCAACGCGAAAATTATTTCATCGCGCTCACGCGGTTGGTGAAATACAAACGCATAGACCTGCTCGTCCGCGCATTCAATCAACTCAACCTGCCCCTCCTCATCATAGGCGAGGGACCCGAATTGCCGCGCTTGCAGGCGATGGCAACCTCAAACGTCAAACTGCTTGGGTATCAATCGGATGAAACGGTCGCAGACCTGCTCGGCAAAGCGCGCGCCTTTGTGTGCGCGGCGGAGGAGGATTTCGGCATCGCCATCGTCGAGGCGCAGGCGGCGGGATGCCCGGTCATTACGTACGGCGCGGGCGGCGCGTTGGAAACGGTCGAAGCGGGAGTGACAGGCTTATTTTTTGTGGAACAAACCGAAGGGAGCGTGATCGAGTCCATCCATAAATTCGAAGCGACGCGCCAATCGTTCGATCCCATCGAAATATCAAAACGCGCCCAGCGATTCAACAAGGCGCGTTTTGTGGATGAGTTTCGAGAATTTGTGTTGAAGTAAAAGCGCGATGCCCTCTCTACTCCAATCTCCCCACGATTCCCGCCGCGTCAATCTGCACATCCACCGCAGGCGACCTTAACTGAGCCTCCATGCCGCCATCCACCACGATGCGTTGACCGGTGATGTACGCGGCATCGTCGGAGGCGAGGAACGCCGCGGCAGACGCGACATCGGCTGGCATCCCCGGTCTGCCGAGCGGAATCGTGCGCCCGGCGGCTTCAGGACCCGTCGCTCCACCCAGCGCATTATCCACCTTGATATTGCCGGGAACCACCACGTTGACGCGAATCTTCCACGGCGCGAGATCAACCGCCATGGCGCGGGCCGCGGCTTCGATGCCGCCTTTCGTCGTGTCGTATGCCATGAGGTGACGATGCGCGCGCATCCCGCCGCCCGAACTCATGTTGATGATGACTCCGCCCGCGGATTTCCCTTCGGGATTTTGCTTCACCATGATGCGCGCGGCGCGTTGACTGCACAGGAACATGCCTGTCAGGTTAATATCCAATGCGCGTTGCCAGGTCTTCTGGGTAAGTTCAAGAAAGTTTTTATTTGAGTCGGGATGATGTACCAGCGCCGCGTTGTTCACCAAAATATCGAGCCTGCCAAAAGTTTCGATGACTTTGTTGAACAGCTTTTCCACCTGTTCCGCATTCGATACGTCACACAATACATACGATGCATTGAGTTCATTTGCAAGCGCTTTCGATTTCTCCTCGTTCAGATCGGCAATGACAACCTTCGCGCCTTCTTCGGTAAAGCGGGCGCTGATCGCAGCGCCAATTCCCTGCGCGCCGCCGGTGATGACTGCAATTTTGTTTTGTAATCGCATAGATGCTTCCTTTTCAGAATCAAAATTTTCAACCGCGAAACTCGCGAAGTGCGCCAAGAAAATCTTAAAAATCTTTCCGGTCTTTGCGCGCTTCGCGGTAAATGAAATTAAATCTGCCCCGACGCGCCCCATTGACGCAACACATCTTGATATGCTGGGTCATCGTAACGGCTCAATAAAAACGCGGGGGCATACGACGGCAACTCTTTGTTCAACACATGATGCGCCAGCAAATCCCCCGCGCCGCATGAGACCTGCATCCCGAACCCCCCGAAGCCGCCAATGATGTACGCGCCGTCCACGGGCAGAGGTCCGATCAGCGGACGATTCTCCGGCGTGCGCGCATAGTAACCGCCGTCGATGAACGGCTTGGGGAGTGGGTTGAAATATTTCGCCAGCCCGGGGATCGCGCGCGCCATCCCGCGCAACGCAATCTCCGGCAACTGCGCGTCAATCGGAATCGGAAAGACAGGCTCCTCCAGCGCATCATCGTGATATGCCCACTGCAACAAGATCGTATCGCCATCGCCTTCGGGTCTGCCGTGGACGCCCGCGGGGAATTCCTCCGTCAGCCAACGCGTCTCGTCATCTTCGGCAAGCGCGGCGCGTTCCTCGTCCGACCACATCAAGGTCAGCGGATCATTCCAGATGAACAAGCCCATGTCACGCGGCACCACGCGATGAGGATCGTTGAACATCACCTTGAGATGCGGCTCGCACACGATTGGCAGATCAACCCCAATCATTTTGCCAACAGATTTCTGCAACGGACCCGCCGCAATGACAAATCGATTCGTCGCGATGACGCGCGTCCCCTCTTTGGATTCCACGCTGACGGACTTCACCCCGCCTCCCTCCACGTGGACGCCTGCCACACGCCCCACAACATGCTTCACGCCCGCGGCAATCGCCCGCTCGTACATGTACATGCCGAACTGTTGCGCGGCGAACCATCCGCACCGCCGCGCGTGGACGAGCGCCAGCGCATTCTCTGTGACGTACGGAAAGTGCTTGCGGATCAACGCCGGGTCGAGGAACAAATCCGCGCCAGTGGGCGCATCGAACAATCCATGTTGGCTGACGGGAACGTAGGACGTGTCATCGCCCTCTTTGCGATACACGCGCAAATCGCCCGCGCCGAGGTGGGTGATTTCCTCCGCGTTGGCGATCATC
>CAYPCK010000017.1:0-10847 GCA_964409185.1 uncultured Anaerolinea sp.
ATGAATCAAGTCTTTCCGATCGAGCGCTTGCGCCATTGCGTTACGTACCCGCCCGATCAGGGCGAGTTCCTGCGTTTGCTTTGCCGCTGTCTCGTACAAGAGGCGATATTTCTGTTCTTCCTCTCGCAACGCCCGCTCCGCACGCTGGCGTTCGGCGAGTTCGGACTGCAAGTCGGAAAACAAACGGGAATTCTCGAGCGCGATGGCAACCTGATCGGCGAAGATCACCGCCAATTCGGCGTGATGCGCGGTGAATTGATCCTTCTCCCGCCCATCCAGCGCGATCAACCCGATGATCTGCCCGCGCGTCTTGAGCGGGATGGCGAGCCACGATTGAATGTAATCATGAGGCGGATCTTGAAAATCCTTCAGTTCGCCCTGCACATTGAGATTCAGGATGTATGGCGCCTCGCCCCGAAAGATGGGTGTGGCAGAATTCCCCTCATCAACGATAAAGGAATACTCGCCCGCCACAAGTTCGGAGGGCAAATTCCGACCCGCAATCAATTCCTGCACACGACCATCCGTCCGCCAGATGGACGCGCTGTCATACGGCACAACTCGTTTGATCTGATCGAGAACATTTTCGATGATCTCCGAAAACTCCAGCGAACCGACGATGCCCGCCATGCTCTCGCGCAAGGTTTCCGATTCCTCGTTTTTGACCTCCAATTCATGGATCAAATTCTCGCGATCCCGTTCAAAAAACTTGGGGGCGGTAATATCTCGCACGACCACGAGCGCGCTGGTCTCGGTACAAATGAAGACCCTCATTTCATACCCGCGAATTTCCCCTTGATCAGGCAGCTGAATTTCAAAACTTTGCATCCGCCGCGTTTCGAATACCATATGGATCGCGTACAACACGGCAGAGGTTAATTGCGGCGGCAAAAGGTCGCTGATCTTTCCACCCTTTCCGCCGATTGCATCGAACGGCGGTTTGGCGCCCCGCGCCGGCAGGAACGCCAGAATATCTCCGTCGGGGGATACTTCGATCAGGGTATCCGGCAGAGCGCCCAACAAGCCGCTCAGCGCCGCTAAATTTTCCTTTGACGCTGGTCTGTTTTTGTATTTTGATTTCATGTTCGATCACAGATGGTGGTGGAGGGAATTATAGTTGAAACCCGCCGGGATCGACCCACAAATTCATGCGGAAATCATGGCGTACAAACAGCCTTGAACGTTGCCTGGGCAGTGACAGAGTTTGGGGACAGGGTTTGCACAGACATGGTGTAATCCCTTGCGCTTCGCACCTCGTAGAATTCCTGCGCGCTCTTTGCGCCTCCTTCCTCGAACTGGATGAACTGCTCCGCGGAGGCATCACCAGTACTGACCTCCCTCCACACCCAAACGACAGTGGCGGGACCCGTTGCGGTGATCTCCACGTTAATCGCAACATAATGAGGGAATGAATCGCAGGCGACATTAAGTACCGGCGGTTCGATGCTCACGAGTATAGCTGATACCTCCCCCTGCGGCGGATTCGCCACCGGGAGCGCGTCCGTATTCCCCTGGGCGATTGTAAAATCAACAGACAGCCAGCACGTAGTGGATGGGTCGCTGGGGTTTTTGACCTGCCACCACAACAGATCGGGGCTTTTGCCGATCACCTCCGCCTGCCTGCCGGGGCGCAGTTCCCCGATCACCGCATAGGCAAGCCCGGGACCAAACCGGCAATTCACCAGTTGATCCTTGGGGAATACAGTCACCAGCGTGGCTGTGGCAGTCGGCGTACGGGTTGGAAGTTCATAGGTCAGGAACGTCTCGATGGAGATGACCGTCGGTGTGGAATTGCTGGAAGGCGGAGAACCAGTTGTCTGTGGAGCAAGAGGCGGCGATGTCCTCAGCGGCAGGTTGCAGGAAGTCAGGATCAATATAAAAATCGCGGCGAAATTAATTCTTCTCTTCATTCATCCTCCTTAGTAAAGGATATGGTAACCCGTTGAAAAAGTACCTGCAATAGTGCTTCTGGCTGGGTAAAAACATGGTAAAATCATTCATAGAACATTTTTTCTGGTTTGAAAGGAGATGCCATGAGCAAAAAAGTTATGGTCTTCGCGGGGACGAGCAAGGGCGGTTTCGTTTTCGAGAGCGATGAGACTCGCAAGCAATGGCGGATGAGCGACATCCTCTTCAAGGGTTGGAATGTGATGCACATGCAACTCGATCCGCGCGACAATCGCTTGCACGCGGCGGTAAGTCATAATGTGTACGGTCCGACCACGCAGTATTCCGACGATTTCGGCAAAACATGGATTCAGGCAAAACAAGTGCCGGTCCTGCCGCGCCCATCCGCTTCCGGCAGACCGCCCTCCACAGTGGATGAGGCGTTTCGTTCGGAGGGAGGGCAGAGCATCAAAGAGATTCCCGAAAAAATGATCAAGGTGTGGAATATCACGCCCGGGCGAACAAGCGAACCGAACGTGTTGTACGCCGGCGCGCAACCGGCTTCGTTGTTCGTCTCGAAAGACCGCGGTGAAACATGGGCGATCAATGAGAGCTGGTACGATCATCCGCTCCGCGGCAGTCTGTTCCCCGGCAACGGCGGGTTGTGCCTGCACACGATCATGCTCGACCCGTCGAATGCGAAGCGCATGTACATCGCCATTTCCACCGGCGGATGTTTTCGCACCGACGACGGCGGGCAAACGTGGAAGCCGTTCAACAAAAACGTGCGCGCCGATTTTCACCCGGATAAATTCCCTGAATACGGACAGTGCGTTCACAAGATGGCAATGCACCCCTCGACGCCGAATGTGTTGTACCAGCAAAATCACTGCGGCGTGTACCGCAGCGACAACGCCGGCGAAGATTGGATTGACATCGGCGAAGGCAAATTGCCTTCGCGCTTCGGTTTCCCCATCGCCGTGCACCCGGCCGACCCGAAGACCATTTACATCGCGCTCGAAGAAAGCGACGAGTATCGCATGAGCGTGGACGGGCGATTCTCCGTATGGCGCAGCCGCGACGCGGGCGACTCATGGACGCGTCTTACCGCGGGTCTGCCTGAGCGCGCCCACCTCGACGTGTTGCGCGAAGCGATGGGAACCGATTCGTTCGATGATGCTGGCGTGTACATCGGCACGAACACCGGTCAATTGTTTTACACCCGCGATTCCGGCGACAATTGGGAATTGCTCGCGGATTTCCTCCCGCCGATCCAATCGGTGGAAGCGGCGGTGGTTGGGTAATGTGGTAGGACGAGAGTATCTCTCGTCCTACTTTATTAAGCGGGGAGTTATAATCGCCGGGCAATCGCAAATCATAAATCGGAAATCAACTCATGCACATACTTGTCACCAATGACGACGGCGTCACCGCCCCCGGATTGCTCGCCCTCGCGCAGGAGATTCGCAAACTCGGCACGAAAGTAACCGTATTCGCGCCCGACAAAAACTGGTCGGCATCGGGACACGTCAAAACCCTCGACCGCCCCCTGCGCGTGCGCGAAACGACTCTCGCCGACGGGACATCTGCCTTCACATCAGACGGCGCGCCCTCTGACTGTGTTGCTCTTCCCCTGCTCGGTTTGATCGAACAAGTGGACCTGGTCGTCTCGGGCATCAACCCCTACTCCAACATCGGACATGACGTGACTTACTCCGGCACCGTCACCGCCGCCATGGAAGCGGTGATCTCCGGTGTGCCGGGCATCGCCTTCTCGGTCGCCTCGCAGGATAAAACCGATTCCTCCCCCACCGACTACAGTCACGCCGCGCAAGTGGCAAGAGTGGTGACGAAGAAAGCCATCGCCGAGGGACTGCCCGAAGGTGTGGTGCTGAACGTCAACATCCCATACCTGAGCGTGCAAGCCATCAAGGGATTGATGATCACGCGGCAGGGCATGCGCGTGTACCGCGACGCGCTCGACAAACGCATCGACCCGCGCGGGCATCCCTACTACTGGATCGGCGGCGACGCGCCCACCGGCATCAACGAAGACGGCACGGATGTCGGCGCGCTCGCGCAGGGATACGTATCCATCACCCCGTTGCAATTGGACCTCACCCACTACAAGGCAATGGACGCGCTGAAGAAATGGAAGTTTTGACAGACGATGGACAATAGACGATGAAAATATAGTCAATGGTCTATCTTCCACTGTCAGAAAAGCACCATGCGCTTCTCCTCCCCTCCCAACCAGAAAGCCTACTACGAACAGGTGTGGAACCTCGTCCGCCAAATTCCCAAGGGGAAGGTTGCCTCCTACGGACAAATCTCGCTCATGCTCCCTCCGCCGAACGGCGTGGAGATCGAGGCATACAAGGCATTTGGTCCGCGCTGGGTGGGCGGCGCGATGGCGGCATGCCCCGACGATGTGCCATGGCAAAGAGTGATCAATTCGCAAGGCAAGATCAGCGAACGCCCCGGAGCCGAGCGGCAACGTCTGCTGTTGGAAGAAGAGGGCGTGGTGTTCGTCAAAGACAAAGTGGATTTGAAGAAATACGGCTGGCGCGGGCTGGATGAAGCAGACGAGCCAAGACAGAGCCGCCTCTTCTGACAATCAGGCTCATACGCGTTGACCCGCGTGACCTCGCCCTGCGAGTCCATGAGTTGGCGCACGCTTCCGAGGGCGTCGGTGAGGAATTAATCCCGCAAGGGGACGATGTCAGTGACCAGTGTGGTCGTGTTCACTTGGGCGATTCTACCAACACCGTAGAGGTATTGGTTGGTCCCGTCGTTCTCCCCCTACGGCTTTTCCAACCCGTGACGGGTCAACAGCGCCTCGTCTGCCAGAATTTCTTTAGTCGCGCCGTCAACCACCACGCGCCCCTCGTCCATCACGAGCGTGCGCGGAAAGAGTTCCTCGACCAGTTTCATATCGTGGGTCGAGACCAGCATGGTGATGGGCAGGTCGCGCAACAGGTTGATGAGCGTGCGGCGCGCGCGGGGGTCGAGTCCAGCCGAGGGTTCGTCCAAAACCAGAATGCGGGGTTGCATCGAAAGCACGGTGGCGATGGCGATCCGCTTCTTTTCGCCCACGCTCAAATGGTGAGAGAGGCGGTCGCGGTACGAAGCCATCCGCACCGCGTCGAGCGCGGCGTCTACGCGTTGGATCACTTCATCCTCTGAAAGCCCCATGTGCAACGGACCGAACGCCACGTCCTCAAACACGGTGGGCGAAAAAAGCTGGTCGTCGGGGTTCTGAAAGACGAGTCCCACCAACGAGCGGATGACAGGCAAATTGTCGCGCGAGAGGCGCATGTCGCCGATCACGATCTCGCCCCGCCCTTCGAGAATCCCGTTGAGTTGCAGCATCAACGTGGATTTGCCCGCGCCGTTCGGTCCCACCAGCGCGACCTTGTCGCCTTCGCACAACGCGAACGACACGCCGCGCAATGCCGTGTGCCCATCGGGATATGAAAATTGCAAGTCCGTCACGCGGATGACGTCTGTCATAAAAATCTCCCAACGATCTGCACGACGACGATGCCAGCCATTGCGAGCGCTCCGATCCGCCAGTCGCCGGCGTGAATGTGATGCGGATGCATGGTCATCAACTCGCCTTTATAGCCGCGCGAAAGCATCGCATTGTAGACGCGGTCACTGCGCTCGTAACTCCGCAGGAATAATTGACCCGCCATGTTCCCCGCGATGCGCGCCCGCCACACCACGCTTCCTCCGCCCTTTCTGCCTGCCTCTGCCGCGGAACGCGCTTCCCGCGCCCGCATCAACCGCATCACCTCGTCGGTCAGCACGAAGAGATAACGATAGAGGAACGAAATGATGACCGTCAGGATGGTCGGCACGCGCAGGTGTCCCAAGGCATGAATGACCTTCGGGAACTCGGTCACTGCCACAAGCAGAATCGCCATCTGCACCGACAGCCACGAACGGATGACGATGCTCACAAACCGCAGGACGCCCGTGTCGGTGATGGTCAGGTCCTGCATCAAGAATCGGAACGAGACCAGCGGTGAGCCGGGCATCGAAAACAAGACCGTGATCGCCGCCAGCGCGAACGGGAAAGCGACGAACGAGCGGCGCAACGTGAATCCGATTCCCAGCCCGGAGATTTGATTCGCAAGCAACACCATCGCCCACGCCAGCCCGAACGCGATCCACGCGCCATCGGGGAGCAACGCATTGGACAGGATGAACGCCAGCGTCACCACCACCTTCACCCGCGGGTCGAGGCTGTGGAGGGGGCTGTGTCCGTGATGGAAGCGGTCAAAAGCGTCGGAATGCATTTCGATTTACGATTGGCGATTGTGGATTTACGAATGTGGTTTCTTTTGGAGCGATCTGCCTGCCAGGATCGAAAGCCCCAGCACCACCAACGCGCCGATAATGCC
This sequence comes from uncultured Anaerolinea sp., assembly GCA_964409185.1. Lineage (GTDB taxonomy): Bacteria > Chloroflexota > Anaerolineae > Anaerolineales > Villigracilaceae > Defluviilinea. Next base: position 6,297 of record CAYPCK010000017.1, read on the forward strand.
GGCAACGATCGTCGAAACAGGCGTCTCGCCGAGGAAAGGAATCGTGTAATCGGGGATGATCTCGTAGGGAGAGGATTGCGCAAGTTCGAGGAATCCCGTATCTTCCGCAACTCGTTCAAGACCATCAGGAGAGGCAGAGGCGAACGGCGAAAGCAGCACAACCGCCAGCGAAAGCACGGCGCCAGCCGCCACCCAGCCGCGTCCGCCCTGCGCAGAAGCGGACGTTTCATCCAGCAGATCGGGTCGCGTCTGAAAGATGAACGCCAGCGCGGCAACAGTGATCAACGCCTCACCAACACCGATCAGCGCGTGCAAACCGAGCATGGCAATCGCCACAGTCTGCAGATTGCTTGTGCCGCTCAACCATAGTTGAAGCGCTGTCGCGAGTGCGCCCGCCATGACAGAAAGCCATGCCGCAAAACCGGCCACTGCCAACTTGGCGCCTCGGCTCGCTGTGGAAACGCCGCGATATAAACCGTAGCCGATCATCGCGGTGATCAAGCCCATGTTCAAAATGTTGGCGCCCATCACGAGCAAGCCGCCATCCTGGAACAACAACGCCTGTACAGCAATGACCGCGGTCATCACGAGCATCCCCGCCCACGGACCCAACATGATCGCGGCGAGCGCGCCGCCCAGCAGGTGCCCGGACGTGCCTCCCGCCACGGGAAAGTTGATCATCTGCGCGGCGAAGATGAACGCCGCCATCACGCCCATTAACGGGACTTGTTTCTCGCCGAGCGATTTATTCGTCCGCGAAACCGCCGTTGCCAGCACAACTGACGCGATCGCCCAGCTAATCAGTGAAACGATCAGGCTTAGGAATCCATCCGGTATGTGAAGGGGAGCCGGTGAGTAATGCATATTAATCTCCTCTTTTATGTTTTCTGACACTTCGGGCACACCCCGAAAAAAGTCATGTGACTGTCGATACGAGCGAATCCGCTTTCTGATTCGATCGTGCGATACAAGTTTTCAAACAAATGATGCTCCACTTCGACCCCGCCCCCGCAGATTCGGCAGACAATGTGATGATGATCCTCCTCCGCCAGTTCGTAGTGCAAACGTCCGTTCCCTGCCTGAGCCGGACGCGCCAAACCGTTTTTTGCGAGAAATTCCAGGGTGCGATACACGGTCGGCTCGGTCAGGCTTGGAAAATCCTTTTTCGCTTTTTGATACACGTCGCGCGGAGAAAGATGTTTCCCCGAATGGCGAAGCACGTGTAGGATTGCCATCCGTTGGGGGGTGATGCGGTAGCCACGTGAGCGGAGTTGAGGGGCATATTCTGAAGCGCAGGACATGAGTTTCCTTATTGCAAGTTTTTACAATAACTTTAAAACTTAGTATACCCCACGGGATGAAATCTTACACAACCAGTCTTAATTGGGAGTGTCTATTTTTGTGGGCTTGGTCACCGAGTTCGCTGGGTTTTTATCGCGGGATCACGGCTCCCAAACGAACTGCATCAACGCGTAAATGTATGGCTTTCCATCAACGCGCTCGATGCCGATCACCCACGCCTGCCAATCGAGGTAGCCGAATTGTTCGGTGCCGGGATCAAACACGGTATAAAAATCACCCTCATACTCCCAGCCGGGTTCATACGTCGCGCCGCCGTGGCGGAGATCGTTGCAATGCAGGGAATACGACTGGCTGAATATCTTTTCCAGTTCGGGAACCACCACCTCGTGGAATGCGCCGATCACGGGCTCTCCGCTGGCGGGGTGCGTTCCCCAGTCCGCCTGGTACGTGGTCTCGAACAGGAATTTCGCCTGAGCTTGGGAGTACGTCAATACATTGCCCGTGCGCAAAAGGCGCGCCTCCATGCCACCCCTCGGGCTGACCAGCGAACTCAACAGCGCTCCATCTTTTGTGAGGATGGATATCGAAAAAGCGTCGATCAAGTCGGTCACCAGTGTGTCTGAACAAAACGCCGCATCGCCCGGCGCCGGAGTGGACGTGAACGTGCTCCCCGCAGGAATCGGAGTCGGCGATTCAGTGGAGATGAACGTCTGCGTGGCAGTGACATCGGGAGCCGCCGAAACTGTCGCAGGCGGAAGCGGGGTGAACGACGGCACAGTTGTCGCGGCTGGCGCAGACGGCAATGCCGCGCATGCGCTCAAAATAATCAAAATCATCGGAGCGGAGATATGTTTCTTCATGATAATTTTCTTTCCGCCGTCAATCATACCCCTCTTTATAATATAACCGTTCTGTTGACTGGTTTAACTATTTTCCCCAAACGCAACGACAACGATATGCTGGTTCAATAATTGCGGCACCGGCAAATTGCCCGGGATGATCTGCCCCAGTGAATACCCGCCGGCGATCGGCACATCGGGACCGAGGATCTCGACCAGCGCGGCGACTTCAGCGCCGGGGTGCGATTTCAACAACATCTCCCAGGCAAGGTCCACAACGACGAAGGCGAAGACCGGCTTCGCGCCATCGAGCGCTTTCAAGGCTTGTTGCGCGGCAGAGTGCGCGGCATTCTCGCAAGAGACGCGGCTTCCCACCAGCAGGTAGGCGTCCGCGCCATCGCGGACCGGCGCATTCATGCGGAAACTGCCATCCGCTTCCACACGGATGGGCGCGCGGATCGTCATCTGGTTACCCTGCTCCACACCGAGCGGATACAGCCGCGCAAGGTGGCTGAGCGGCGGAAATGCCCACTCACGCGCCGGGTAGCCGAACATGCGCGCGTACGATTCCGAGGCGGGTTTGCCGTCCAAGGTGCGCAACCAGAAGCCGCGCGAACGCGTCACCCGAAACTGGGCGCCGACCGGGTTCCAGCCGTGCGCCGCGCCGATGCCCACGCGGAAGTCGCCGCGCAGGATTGCGGCGGTGAGCGCGCCGCTTCCGGTTTGCGGACCCGCCAACTGGTAGGAGTGACCCGTATGCATATCCCCGGAGGAAAGCGCTCCCGCCAGCGGAAATGGCAGGCTGGGGATCGAATTGCACAACTGATCTGCGTCGCCGTTGAAACCATCGGCGAAAAAGAACAGGGCTCGGTTGTCCTTGTGATCCACGGCAGACTTCATCAATTTTGCCCCAGCCTCGCGCGCCGATTGGGCAAAGCCGGGCAGCCAGTGCGTTTCAGCTTGCATATCGCCCGCCATCAAAATGATCACCACCGAATTTGGGTGGACGCCCTCGCTGGTGATGCCCGCCGGACTGCTCATGCCGATGAGGGGCGTATCGCCGAGCAAGCCCGAAATGCCGCTGATTACATCACGGGCCTGGTACTGCTGTGAAGCGATGACAATGCCGAACGTGGGTGTGACGGGACCCAGCCGGTTCAGGGCTTGATGGGTGGCTTGCAGGCTGGCTTCGCGTCCGTTGAGCGCGTGAGCCTGGCCGACAGAGATCTGTAAGGTCATGATTGGGATATCCCTTCCGCGATCGGCACGGTGAAGTGGAAGGTGGTCCCCTTCCGATATTCACTCTCGAACCAGATGCGCCCACCCTGCATTTCCACAAGACTGCGGGTGATGTTCAAGCCCAGCCCGGTGCCGGGCGCTTCGCGCGCTTTCATATCCTCCGATCGGAAAAACTTCTGGAAGATCTTCGCCTGGTCTTCCGGGCTGATACCGATGCCGTTATCCCGCACCCACATGTGCACCACCCGCTTCGCGCCGGCCTCATCCCATTGGTTGGCGGTCTCTTCGGCGCCAACCAGAATTCGTCCGCCGTCGGTGGTGTATTTGTTCGCGTTGCTGACAAGGTTTGTCATGACTTGAATCACACGGATGCGGTCCGCCCACACTTGCGGCAATTGCGGCGGTAGGTTCACCTCCACTTCCTGGTGTTTTTCCTCCACCTGGCGGCGCGTGGAACGCACCACATCATCCACCACATCGGCAAGGTCCACCGGCTTGAAATCGAGGCGCAAGCGTCCTGCCTCGATCTTGGCGTTGTCGTTGAGGTCCGAGACCAGCGCCGACATGCGCTCGACATTGGAGCGGATGGTGCCGAGGAAATTCGTCTGCATTTCATTGATCTGCCCGACCGTGCCCGAAGCCAGCAGTTCGGAATATCCCTTGATTGAGGTCATCGGGTTCTTGAGTTCGTGCGCCACCAGCGAAACGAATTCACTCTTGGCCGTGTTCGCCTGTTGCACTTCGCCGTATAGTTGCGCGTTGTAAATGGCGATGGCGGCGTTGTCGCTCAAGCGGTTGAGAAAGTCGAGGTTGCCCTGCGAATCGCTGGTGCTTTCGAGCAGGATGAGCCCGATCACACTGGCTTCGCGGCGGATGGGGACGATGATCTGGGTATGCGCGCCGGGGAAGATGCCCCGGTTTCCGTTCGCCAGCAGGGACACCTGATTCGGCTGACCTTTGGCGATCGCCTCCTTGACGGAAGCCAGTTCGAGCGCGGTGTTTGCCATGTTGACATCGCCTGCCAGGTCTTCGTACCCCTCCTGCGCCATGATGCGCAGGTCGTTCTCCTCGAGCATGCCGATCAACCCCGCCTCGGCATTCGAACGCCGCATCGCCCATTCGAGGGTGATGCGCATGGCGCGGTCCACATCGAGGCTGGCGTTCAGTTCGC
>CAYPCK010000017.1:10857-13986 GCA_964409185.1 uncultured Anaerolinea sp.
TCGCGCACGATGCGACCCATGATCGAAAGTTCCTCCACGCGGGCAGAGAGTTCCTGGTCGGTGAGCGCAAGCAGGCGGGCGTTTTCGATGGCGACTGCCGCCTGACCGGCAAAAGCAGTGAGCAGGTTCTGGTCATCCGCCACGAACGGAAGCCCGTCCCTGCGGTTGATGACCTCGATCACGCCAAGCACCCGGTCTTTGATGAGCATCGGCACGGCAAGCAGGGAGCGCGAGAGGTAGCCGGTCTGTTTGTCGGCGGCTTCGAATCTCATCTGCGAGCGTTGCCCATCGTTTTCGATGACCGGCACGCGGGTCTGCACGGCGCGCCCGACGATCCCTGCCCCGGCGGGAACGCGCTGCCCGATCAGGTTGCCAGCCGCAGGTCCGACCGTGACGCGGAAGACCAGGTCACCGGTCTGTTCGTCCATCAGGAAAAGCGTCCCGGCTTCGCAGTTCAAAATGCTCACGGCGTTATCGAGGATGTTCTGGAGCAGCGGCTCCTGTTCGAGCGTGGAGGTTAGTTGCCGCGTGATCTCGTTCAGCGTTGAGAGTTGCCGGGCGCGTTCCTGCGTTTCTTCGAGCAGGCGCGCCTTGACGATGGCGCCCACGGTCTGGTCAGCGATGGCTTGCAGGAGTTCGAGTTGCGCGCGGGTGTAGGTGACGGTGGCGTCGCGGCTGCCCACGCTCAAGGCGCCGATGGTCTCGGCACCGGCGTTCAGCGGCACGCCCATCCAGGCATAAATGCCGGGGGAGGAGGCGGTGATGTTGCGGGCCTGGCATTCCCGCGAGTAATCCTGGGTGAGGATGGTGATTCCGCGGCGGATGATCTCCTGCCCCAAGCCAAAACTGGGGGGCAGGGGTTTGTTCTCGCGGCTGGGCGCGCGCTCGCGGTCATCCACGCAGAAACCATAATAAAAGTAATTGGCGGCTTTGTTGTAGAGCGTGATGTGGAAATGGGTGGAGGGGAGAATCTGCGTCGCCTGCGCAAAAATCAATTCGAGCACATCGTCGAAGGTGAGGGTGATGTTTACGCCCTGCGAAACGCGGGTGAGGGCGTTCATTTCCTGCACGCGACGCTCGAGGTCAAGCACGGTCTGCACGCGGCTGATGGCGAGCGAAGCCTGGTCGGCGAGGTTTTCGAGGAAATCGAGGTCGCGCGGCATGTAGGCGTTGCCCGAAAGGGAAGCCCCGAGCGCCAGCCAGCCCACGGGTTTGTCTTCACCGGGGAGTGCCACGAAAAGTCGCGCCCCAAGAATGGCGAGGCGTGAATCTTCGGTTTTCAGATTGGGAGGCTGGTGGACGGAGTCCAGGTACAGCGGAATCTTTTCCGCGTGCAAATGGCGCGCAAGCGGACTGTTGGACGTGAAGCGGATGTCGCTGGTGGGGCGGCTATCGGCGTTGGGGAGGGCGGCGTATTGGTCGTTCAGCGAGTCGTATATGTAGATGTGCAACCGGTCCGGTACGAGACTGCTGGCGATCTGTTCGCGCAGGGCGCGCCCAATCGAATACAGATCCAGCGCGCTGGTCAGGTCGTGGCTGAAGGCTCGCAAACGCTCTTCGTAGGCGCGTTGCCCGCGGAAGAAGGCGCTGTCTACCATGGTTTGCAGGCGGGTGCGGGCAGGGTCGAGGAATACAGCCACGAAGAACACCAGCGCTCCGATCAGGAAGGGGTTATCGGAAGGCATGCGGTCGGTGAAGATCAACCCGATGCCACTGACGAGCAAGCCATACACGGCGATGACCAGCCCGGTCAGAATGGAATAGACGATGCCCTGCCGAATCCAGTAATCGGTGCGGACGAGCCGGTAGCGCAGGATGACGAACCCGTTCACGAGCGGGAACGCGATCATGAACAGGAGCAGGTATGGGTTGAACGGATTATTGTTGAACGAGGAGAACAATAACCAGGTTACCACCGGGAGGAAGGCAAGCAGGGAGCCGATCAAAATGGTGCGCGCCTGGCTTTTCACTACCGGCGAGATCGCCCAAAATCCGCGGTAGGTGAGGTTGCCGAAGTAGAAAAGAGCGGAGATGCCGGTGAAGGTGTAGATATTTTGCCACGCGCCAACGTACGCCAATGCGCGGTTGTTATCAAACAAGGTTGTAAATGTAAAGACCGCCAGGAGAATTGCGGAAACGTACCCGATACTGCGCAGGTACGCGCGCCCAATCACCAGCCGGGCTTCCTGCGGGAAGACAAGGGCGAGATCGATCAACGCGGCGCCGGCGAGACCCACAGAGAGGGTCCACAGATGGGTGAATTCGTGGGAGGTGTAGAGGTTGAACAGGGTGCCAATGGCGATGCCAAGCGAAGAGGCAAAGATGGAGAATGCCCGCCCGGCGGGTTCGGTGCGGCGGAAGCCGAAGATCCACAAACTGACAAAGAGGAAGACGCCCCCGATGAAGGTCGGCAAAATGAAGAACGCAAACCTGTCACTGGGCGGGAAGGATTGGAGGACGACTTCGGCGGTTTTCGTCTCCCCGGCGGAGGTCTGTATCTGGAGCGTGACCGCATCCCCCGTCTGGAAGGATGCGAGCGCGACGCGGATGTCTGAGGATGACCGTACGGGTTTTCCATCCACGGCGAGCAGTTGGTCGCCAAAGTCGAATCCCTGCTCATAGAGCGCCCAGGGTTCCTCCACTTTGGTTTTGCCTGAGCCATTCAAGACAAGGGTGTTTTCGAAAAATGCGCCGGGAAAGGGTTGATGCAACCAGCGGATCGCAAAGATTACTGAAAGGATGAACGCAACCACAGCCACACCCTGATAGAACAGGACAATGGCTTGCAAGGCGCGGTTGACGACCTGGTTGACGCTTGGTGGTTGTCTCATAGGGGCGGCTGTTTCAAGATTTTACTCCACCTGCCCCAGTAGGCACTATGGTACTTTCATAACAAAGGCGTAAGGCGTTTTTAAAAATATGGAAGCGCTCCACAGAGACGGCGCCGTGCCTGTGGAGCGCTTCGGTTATGTCTATGTAAATCCCGGATCAAATATCCAGGTTTCGCACGGCTTTGGCGTGGGTCTGGATGAACTTGCGGCGAGGGTCCACGGCGTCGCCCATCAACATGTCGAAAGTGCGGTCGGCTTCGGCGGCATCGTCCACGGTGACGAGGAGCAGGGTGCGATT
>CAYPCK010000018.1:0-13847 GCA_964409185.1 uncultured Anaerolinea sp.
TGCTGACGATCCAGCTCGACCCCGGCGCGCTCGTCACGGACATGCACGTCGCGGCACGGGGCGGGCGCTGGTGGAGGTGTCGGGCGCGCATCGCGACATGGGACGCCAGATCGGCGAAGCGCGGCGCGCGCAGGTGCAACACAGCGTGGAGAATGCGCGCGTGTTGATCGACCAGTCGTATAATTTGCTGGAACTGACCTGGGCGGGGGCGCAGATCCAGTCGCGAAAATATTTGCCGTTTGCCGAAGAACAATACCCGCAATATGTGGATGAGATGCGCGGGATCGCGGAAGGCGCGAATATCGCCTTCGACGACATCATGGTGCTCAACGCGATGGAGGCCGTGACTATGGACGCCCTGCACCTCACGCGTTGCACAAGTTTCGCCGTCAACGAACAGCGCACGGCGGATGGTCATGTGCTGGCGGCTCACAATGAGGATTGGGTGCCCGAGGATGAGAATGACGTCTACGTGGTCTCAGCCAAACCGAAAGAGGAGCCGCCGTATCTTGCGATGACCTACGGCGGCTTGCTCCCCAATGTCGGATTCAACGCCTATGGAATCGCCCAACTCATCGACTCGGTCTACCCGAACGATTCGCGCATCGGCATCCCCCGTTTGGTTGTTGCCCGCGCGGTGCTTTCTTCGCATCGGATCTCCGGCGCCATCGGGCGGATGCTGATCTCGCGGCGCGCGGCGGGATATAACCACCTGCTCGTGCACGAAAGCGGAGAGATGTACTCGGTGGAGGTCTCTGCCCGCCGCTTCGATATTCTGCATGGTACAGACGGTTACATGGCTCACACCAACCATTATCTCTCGCCGACCATGAAGGAGATCGAAAAAGACCCCGAGGAGTTAATCTCCTCGCGCGTGCGTTACTTCCGCGCGAACCGTTTGTTGCGCGAGAATTCAACACACACGATCAAATCGCTGCAGGCGATTCAAAAAGACCATGTGAACCTGCCCAACTCGATCTGCAACCACAACATCGCCGGTGTGGACCCGATGGACCGTGAATCAACGATCTCCTCTCTCGTCATTGACCTGACCGCCCGCGAGATGCACATCGCCTGGGGAAACCCGTGCCAGAATGCGTATCATACGTATCATTTGAATGCGTGAGGATGAAGATGGGACGACGGTCGTAAAATAAAAATCCCGCTCGATAGCGGGATTGATGTCGTGTGCCCCCACGGGGATTCGAACCCCGGTCGTAGCCTTGAAAGGGCTGCGTCCTAGTCCACTAGACGATGGGGGCAAACTGGCATCGCAGACTCATGTCTGCGATGTGATGTGCGGCGGCATGAAGCCGCCCACATCAAAGCGGGCGGATTTTATCACCCGATAGTGCATCGGTCAAGCAAATTTTCGAAAACCGTTTGTGACCGCACATTTGAATCGCAAAGTCCGGTAAAAAAAATCTGATACTCCCGTTTCAGGCGGAAAAACCCTTTCCACCAAGGCGCGCCAAGGTTGTATGCGGGTCTTTTCCTTCGCGCTCCGTTGTTTCTTTGTGATGGTGAAAAACGAATCACGTTAAAAACAATAGACCAAATGTCTGTAACTGAGGTTACGCAGTTGCCGCATCGCGCCTCGGTTTCAAGGCTAATTCGACGGCTGACACGTGAATAAGCGCGGCGGTCAAAATGCAGAAGCAAGCCAATCGCGCGTAACATCAATCTTTAATTTCTCGCGCGCTTCACGGTGAACTCCCCCCTTGTTACTTATCCTCTTTTGCCCGCTGGCTGAGGAGCGCCATCATGTCGATGAACTCGCGGTTAAACAGCAAAGCGGGGCTTTCCACCCGCAGGTTGGGGATGAGGATCGCGCCCAGCACGGCATCGAAGACCGGGATGAAATTGCGCGTGGTATCCGAGATCAACACCGAAAAATCGAAGCGCCCCGAGATCTCGAGTTTTCCCTCCACTTCATAAACCTGCGATGTAACGCGGGCGAGCACCGGCGCCGCGTTCGCGTATCCGCCGCGCACCACCGCCGCGGGACCCAGGTCCTCGCGCCGTGCCGCGCACAACGCGAAGATATTCATCTTTACCAGCCGCACCACCTCGAAATGATCCACCAGTTTGGTGGGCATGTGGATCTTTGCCAGCCGCGCGTCGTGCACTTCAAGGTGCGATTTGGTGTGGTCGTTCATCGCGCCCATAATGCCGCTGGTGCCCGCCATCACCTTGCCCACGATGCGATAACCGGCGGTATACAAGTCGGCGGGGAGAAAGCGGTAGGTGCGTTGAGAGGAGTCCATGGGGTTTCTAATCGAGCGGAGGGATGGGATGATTCCGACGCGGCGAGGCAGGCTTGGGCGTCCGTTTGAGGCGGCGGGTGGGTTTGCCCGCCTCGGGGCTGAGAATCATCGTCAACCAAGAGATGGCGCGTTCGTCGTATTCGCGTCTGCCGCACAGGTCGCAGATCCATGCGGGGAAGTCGGGCACTGTCACCAGTTCCTCGCCGAGCCAGGTGAAGTAGGTGATGTGCCGCAAATGCATGATGCCCGCGGCGCATTCACTGCAGGGCGCGCGCTCGTCGGATTGGCGGGGGGCGGGTGACGGTTCGACCATGGGCATTAATTCATTGCGCGGCAAAAACCACGTCGAGGTGGTTGATGATCTCCCATTTGGGCGGGGGCCAGTAGATGACGACGGCTTTGCCGATCACATTTTCGATGGGCAACAAGCCCCATTCATGCGAATCCTTCGACTCGTTGCGGTTGTCGCCCAGCACGAACAGGTTCCCGTCGGTCACCTGCCACGTGCCGTTGTAGAACGGGGCGGCGGCGATGTAGGGCTCTTCCAATTGCCTGCCGTTCACCAGCACCTTGCCGCGTTCGATCGTCACCGTATCGCCGGGCAACCCGATCACGCGTTTGATCAGGTCCTGCTCCGGGTCGAGCGGGAAATCGAACACGACAATATCCCCGCGCGCGGGCTCGCCGAGCGTGTACGCCAGTTTGTTCACAAGGATGTATTCGCCATTTTCAAGCGACGGGACCATGCTGTAGCCGTCCACGCGCACGCGGGCAGATACGGCGTTGATGCCGTAATATAAAACGAGGGCGAGGAAAAGGGTTTCGAGGATGTCTCGTAACGGACGCTTCCATTCCGACGTTTGGGTTGCTTCGCCCGTGGACGGGCTGTTCGGTTCGGTCAAAGGGGATTGCAGGGGTTCCATCTGCTCGGCATTATACTGCGTTTTTGCGACGGGAATTTTCTCTTAAGGCGAGGGGTTAACTGAACCGCCTATGGCGGACCGCTCTTCTTGCTCTTGAGCCGATCGTCCGCGGTCAGCGGTCAAATTGGACTTGAAACGGGACGGATAGGCATAAACTGCGTAAGGTGAGTTGATAAGTGACTGACCCACAGGGTGCTTCGCAGAGTCGCTGCCGTGAAACCTTTTTGTGAAATACTGAGAATAACAAAAACGAATCCCACAAAGGTTTATTTTCGGCTTTTTCCTTTGTTTCCTTTGTGGTTTAAAAAATTTACGGATTACGGAAATTCGGCGCACAAGCTGTTCATAATCCCGCCTCGAAGTTCGACCAATTCCGGGAATTCATGGAAGAACAGGATCTTTTCGTTCGCAACCGAATCGGGAGAGGGTTTCGGCTCGAGGATGAAGAACGCAAAAGCCTCGGCGATATCCTCGGCGGGGCTGGTGGCGGAATAGTCGCTGAGAAATTGGTCCTCATAAGTGTCGTAGAAATCATCGAGTTGATCGTAATGCTCATCCTCATCTTTGATCTCGTCGATCTCCTGCCACTCGGCAAACAGGTCGAACCAGAACCGATCAAAGAAGAGGTTGATGTACGAATCGGGGTTGCTGCATCCCTCGCCGGGGAAGTAGTTCGGGCAGGCGGCAAGTTCGCGTTCGTAGATCTCGTCGTCGAAAGGGTTATCGAATATCGCCAGGTTCGGCGGCACCTGCGATGCGTTCAACGTCAACAGGTGGGCAAACTCATGGAGCAGGGTGAAGGTGAGGGCGCGACGATCGTCCGAGTCGAGGATATCCACCTCGAGCACCCACTCCTCCGCATTTGCCTCTGATTGCCCGACCGCGGCAAGTACGTCCCCGCCGCCGTCGGTGATGATGGAGAACCCCGCTAAAAACTCGCGCTGATCGAGGGGGATGAGGTTCGTGAATAAATTCCAAATGTCTTCGTGCGCGGCACGGTCATCCTGTTCGTCGCGGAATTCGCTGGGCACAGGCTCGAAGGACGGGTTGTAAATCTCATCGCCGTCCACGTAGTACGTCGCCAGGTAGATCTCTTCCTCCAGCGATTCTTCCGAACTGCTTTCGAAATTAAATGAGGCATCCAGAATATCCGCGACCTGGACGGGGCAACTGGCTTCCACAGGTTGGGTCGGCGTCGGGGGGATCAATGTCGGGGCGGGAGGGATCGGCGTAGGCGGGAGCGGGGTCGGCGTATCGGGGATGATTAACCGGGTGGCGGCGCGGCAAGCCAACGAGGAGAAAAGAAGCGTGAGGCTGGTGAGAATGAGTCTGAGTTGCATGGAGAGTTTGTCACCTGGGAGGGATGATGAGCCAGCCGGCATCCAAAAAATACAGATACAGATAGCCGAGGAGCATGACGATCCACAGCGCGAGTTGGATGCGGTCAAGCAGGTTTTCCCATGAAATGGCAAGGTTATCTTTGATGGTCTGCACGATGCTTTCGAGGTTGTCGAGTTTGCCGCGGACGGTTTGTTTCCAATCGTTGAGATAAAACTCGCTTTGGATGGTCTCGTATAGTTTCGCGGTATACCAATCGCCGATGAGCAGCAGGCTTTGTTCGGCGCGTTCGAAATCGAGCATCACCTCGAGGCGGTGCTCCGCCAGCTGGCGGATGAGCCAGCGTGTGGCGCGCGGGCGGCGCGGTTTTTGAAAAAACGATTCGTTGATCTTATCGAGCAGGTCTTCGACGGATTTATCCAACATGCGATAACGCAGAAGTTGATAGTTGCCGATCTTGAGCAGGGCAATATCCGAACGGTAGTCGCCTTTGGGGGCGATGATGACCGCGCCTTCCCAGTCAATAAGCGTGAGTTCCTCCGCGGAGTAGCGCGTGCGCGAGCCGAGGATCTCGTTCATCTCTTCCTTGTCGAACACATCGCGTTGCGAACGGATGAAGTTCGCCAGCCCGAGCGCGTTCTTATCGATCCATTTATCGGGGGTTGGGCGCGCCTCGTTCACGAGCAGGATGGTGTATTCCTCGAACAATCCGCTTTGGCGGGCACGCTCGGGGATGTAGCGCGATTGCAGGGCATTCTGAATCTTCATGCGCATGGGCAACACGGCGCTTGCAAACGGATCGCCGAGGTCGTAGCGGCATTCGATCATCTGCACGCGCCCGTCGTAGCGATGGCGCATGACGGAGATGGCGTACCCCTCGATCACGATGGTCTCGTCGCCGAGCGTGACGAGTTCGATGTCTACGGGTTGAAAATACGGCGCGTCTTTGATCAGCCCTTTGAATTGTTCCGGCGCGGGGTCGTTGCCCACGTTGGTGTCGGGGAAGGCGAGAAGATAGCAAATATCCATGGCTTAAGTGTAGCATGGAAAGGGGACGCGTTACGCTTAACGTTGCCCCCATGCAAAATACGTCGGTACATGCAGGACGCGTTCGCCTCGTGCCCGCGCCGTTGCATCCAACAATTTCATTTTTTGGAGGTCCGCCTCCTCGACCGTCGCCGCCAGGTCAGACTGAATCACCTCCCACTCGATGTCCAACTCTTCGGCGTTCGGTTCAACGCCGGCGGTTTGAATTGGTCCTGTTTCGTGGATGGTGATCCCCGCTTGGAAAAAGACCTCCGCCAGCCGCGCGCCGAAGCCGGGGTCGGCTCTCTGGCGTGTGAGTGATTCAACCTGCCATTCGCCAAGGACTCTCAGTGCGTTGGGTTGATCCACTCGTGAAAGGTGATCGGGCTCTGCCAGCGCAAGGATGTGTCCGCCGTGGCTCGCGACGCGCTTCATTTCACGGACGGCTTGCAATGGGTCGCGTACCCACAACAGGTAAAAGTGGCAGTAGACGATGTCGAAGGATTCGCTTGGGTAGGGGAGGGCGAGTCCGTTCCCGCGTGTCAGAATTGCGCCGGGGGCGTGGACGCGGCATGAGGCGAGCGAGGCAGGATCAATGTCGAGTCCGTGAAGCGAGGCGGGCGAATCAATCGAAGAGAGGATCGCGCCGGTGCCGCATCCCACCTCCAAAATTCGTTGGGCTGATCTTGCTCCCGCCTTCTCAAAGAGATACGCGCACAGGTCGCGCGTCCAGCCGGCTTGTTGGAGATAGCGTTTGTGCCAGTCCATCACGAGGGGCGGATCGCGATCCACTCATCCCGCAGCAGGTTGCCAAGTACGCGGTCTGCCATGCCTTGGGCGGGGAGCACATCGCCGTCGGGTTCCACGTACATCCACGCGTTCCCCGCGCCATCGGGGATGTTGTCTTCGCTGGTCTCGACGGCAATCGGGTTATCTGCCGAATACGGCACGGGCAGGTCGAAGCGGAAGGTGATGCCGAGCGCGGCGGCTTTATCGCGGATCGCCTGCGCTTTTTCGGGCGGGAATTTTTTTGCCATGGTCACCGACAGGCTTTTCACTCCCGCGTCCGCGAGGCGTTCGAGTGTGGCATCAATGCTGGCGGCGTTATTGCGGTGGACAGTCAGATGCGCCGTGACAAAAATATCCTCCGCGAGGATGGTCTCAAGCGCTTTCCATGATTTTTTATCCTGCGGCTGGAGGATGAACAGGATATGGTCGAGCCCGGTCTGCAACAGGGCTTTGAGATATTTTTTATCCGCGAGTTTCATGCCGTCGGTGAGCAAGCCGCACACCTGTCCGTTCGCCTCGGCGCGGGAGATCAATTGCGGGAGATCGTCGCGCAAAGTTGCTTCGCCGCCGGTGAATGTGATGTGCGGAATCCCGGCGCGCCATGCCTTATCGAGAATGGTTTGCCACTCCTCGGTGGTGAGTTCGCGCTTCACGCGTTTGACCGGGGCGTACTCGGCTTTGGACCCGGCGGGCAGTTTGTAGGTGAGGGCGCAATCGAGCCGCAGCGGAGCGCGCAGGCTGGCGGAGTGCGGCGCGACGCGCTCGAAGCCAAGGAAGGATACCGGGTCGAGATCGGGTGTTTCGATCAGGGTTTGCACCCGCTCGGTGAAATCCGTAAAGTCGCGCAGGGCGGCATCTTTGCTCACGCGGTAACGCGCCGCGATCTGTTTCGCGGCTTCCTCGGGGGCTGTCCCCTTGATGAAGTGATAGGCGCACTCCGCCGCGCTGGGGTTGAGATGCAACACGGTGGAGGCATTGACGATGAGAATCCCCGTCCCATCCTTGAGCAGGCGTAAGTGGATGCGATACGGCTTGTCGCGATCGGGCGCGGCTTGCAGGTGATGCGTCCCTTCGGGTAAGGGCGTGACGTTCGTAAAAAGTTCCGTGATGCGGTTGAGGATGTTCATGGCTTGCTCCTTTACGCCAGCATCTGCAACGGGATGATCTCCTCGTTCACTTCGTATTTTTTGCGGTGACCTTCGAAGCGTAACGGGCATCCGCCGCCGCATTCGGAAACGACCGAGCAACTGGTGCACATGTCGGGCAGTCCGCGCCGTTCGCGCAGGCGGATGGACAATTCGTGGTTCCAGATCGAGTCCCATGAATCGGTGAGGATATTTCCAAGCGGGTGATAGTACGACTGGCACGGCAGGACGTTGCCGTTCGATTCGATGCACATGCTGTAGAGCGAGGCGGTACATCCCTTCACGCCGAGGTTGAGTTGCGTCGGGTCGAAGTGACAGTATTGCGTGGGTGTGTACCAAATCAGGCGTTGACCGCGCGCGGATGTTTTTCCAACTGCCATTTCGAGGATGGGTTGCAATTCCTTTTCAAGCAAGCCCGTCCCCACCGTGAGGCCGTGACCGGAATAGATCAGGGCGTTCATGCCAATGGTTGGCACGCCGAGTTCGGCGAGGAAATCGAGCGTTTCGGGCATGGTGTGGACGTTCGTGCGCAACATGGTGGTGTTGGTCATCACGTACAAATTGGTCTGCAAGGCGTTCCTCAGTCCCTGGATGGTCTGCTTGAACGCGCCTTTCGCCCGCATCATTTCATCGTGGATCTGCTCATCGTGCGACTCGACGGTGATCTGGATGTGATCGAGCCCGGCGTCCAACAGTTTTTGCAAGAAGCGTTCGTCGATCAGGCGACGGGCATTGGTGTTCAGCCCGGTGATCTGCCCCTTTGACTCAGCGTAAGCGACCAACTCCGGCAGGTCGTTGCGCAATGTCGCTTCGCCGCCGGTGAAGACGATGTGCGGCACGCCGAGTTCGAAACACTTGTCGATGATGGAATACCACTGTTCGGTGCTGATCTCGGGAAAGGTCCGTTCGCGCGCGTTGTAGCAGTGCGCGCAGTCGTTGTTGCAACGGTAGGTCAGCGCCATGTCCATGCGGTAGGGCGCGGTCGGGCGCGCGCTGAACGGCATCATCGTCTCGAGGTCCATTTCATGCACGGCGCACGCGCCATCCGGGCGGAGCAGTTCCTTGATCTGCCACTGGAATTCTTCGAAGTCGGCTCGCGCCTGTTCGGGGTGCACGCTGAATTGTTTGGTCATCATGCGGATGACGGCATCGTTGGGGATCTGCTCCATGATGAAATACGCCATCAACGCGGCGGTGGGGTTGAGGTGTAACACGCGATTGGCGTTGACGATCAGCGTGGCATGCCCGTCGCCTTCGATGCGCAAGTGCGCGCGGCTTTTCTCATTCTCTTTCTCCAATTGATAATGATACAAGCCCGGCTCAGGGTTCTTCACACTCGGTCCGACGATCCGTTCTTTGATTGCTTCCAAGAGCGCCATGTCAGTTCTCCTCTACGATGTGGTCTTTGTAAATCATCTTCCGCCGCCCGCACACGCACAGGCGCAACCCGCGCACGCACACGCGCATCCGCCACTGCGACCGCCTCCGCCGTGACTCCGCGAGGGCGGCGGTGGTGGGTTGGTGACGTTGGTGACCTTGCTGGTGAACTCGGTCACGTCGCCGATGACGTTGCTCGAAAAGGTCTGCACGCCAGTGACGACCGACGCGGCAAGGTCTGCGCCCGGTAACGCGGACGAACCGCCTCGCCCTCCGCTTGCCGTTGATTTGCCCGTGGTAAAGGTTCTGCCGCCCGCGTAGACCGGGTCGTAGCGATGCCACCACGTGGGAGCAAACACAGGTCGGGTGAAGACGCGGCGCGCGCGGTCGTCGTAGTCTTTGTCGAGCATTGTCCATTCGAGGTTTTCGTCGTACAACTGTCCCTGCACCTCGGGCGTCTGCGCCTGCTCCACCTGTGCCCAGGCTTTCTCCATGATGTTCTTGTAATACAAAACCGTCTCCCCCTGGCTGAAGCCCTTGATCTTCTCGGTCACCGATCTGACGAGTTTTACGGTCATCTCACGCAATTGATTTCGCCGCGTGACTTTGTTCTTCTCGCGGAAGGCGTTGAGGAAACCCAACTCGTACTCGTGCAACTCAATGGGCATGGGCGTGGCGATATCGAGGTCGAGCGGGTTGCGCGATTTGACCGTGACCGCGTTCTTTTTCAATAACCCGAACAGGATCATCGTCATCACCCGGTCGAGCGGGGTTTCGAGCAGGATCGCCGATTCGACCGCCGTCAGTCCACGCTTGATGCCGTGACCTTCGATGGAGATCTTCGGCGACATGTATTGCAATTTGCGCCGGCGGTTCTGGAACATGGTCAGCACCGGCCCGCCGATGAAGAAGATCGGGAAGAGCAGGCACGGGAGGAATCCCGCAACCATGCTCACCAAGCCAACGACGAGCGAAATAATGCCGGTGATCAGACTCTCAAAAATGTTCGTGCGGACGATCGTCGACTCGGGCACATAACTCGCCGGGAACGACGCGCCGAATTTGTACTGGGTGGAGGCAACGGCAAACTCGTTGCGCCACGTGTATGTGACGCGATTGTTTTGATCGAACCCGATCTGCGGCTCGGAGGGGAACCCGTTCGGCGGGGTGTGCCAGCGCGGCTCGGTGTTGGTCATGCCGGGCGGGAAGTGAAAGACCATGCTCAGGTCGGTGTTGCCCGTCACGTACTGCGAACCGAACCAGGTCGTGCCAAACACGCCGCTGGCGTATGCGTCATCTTCGGTATCGGGGTACAACGCCTCGGTAATCTCCCCCACGTACACATGCACCCGCCCGCGCCCGCCCGCAGGGATGGTCTGCGATCCCATCACCACTGCGAACCCCGAGCCGTTTCCCTGATACTCGCTCCGCGAAGCCGAGACGGGCACCCCGTCCACATCCGCCTGCACCGTGGACATGTTGAAATTGTCGTTGGGCATGCCCACATCCACAAAGTCAATGGGGTGCGCACCGGGCTGGTTGACGAAATCCCACGTGTATTCGAGACTCATCGTGCCGTCGTCGTTCCAATACACATGGACGATCTGTTCCTCCACTGCAAAGTAATAGTTCGACTGGGCGGAAACCACCAGCGTACCCGCCAGCACCATCACGAGCGAGATGAGATAGGCAATTCTAAATTTCATGGAACCTCCTGGGTCCGGAAGTTACGTTACCACTTGGGTTCTTCGGTCAGTTGATAGGTCGTGCCGCAGAATGGGCACGAAACGGTCGGCGCGCCGGCGATCATTTTGATATTGTCGGCGGTCAGGCTCCCGCCGCACGACCGGCACTTCATCTGCTCGATCTTTGTTTGCCCCGGCAGGTCCACTTTCATGGTCATATGTTGAACGACCTCGGTCTTCGTCCCGCGTTGCGCGGCATACACCAGCCCCGCGCCTGCCGCCAAAAAGAGACCTCCCACACAGCCAAACCCCAGCCCGAAACTCAGCCAGTTCGAACTCCCCTGCGCCGAGGTCGAGCCGATCACGTTCAATACCCCGTACCCGAACAAACACACGCCGATCAAAAACAAAATACCCGCACCGATGTAGAGAAGCGTTTTGCTCGCCATAAAGAATCTCCGTGGTTGCCCTGCATGGGCGTTGGCTGGGATGGGATGATACTGTTTGTTTCTACGGCAGTGTAGCACTTTCGTTTCAGGAAATCAAATAATTTTTGCCAGATTTTCAAACTTTATTCCACTGCCTTTTGTTTGCTGTATACTTGGTTCGACGAACACAAGTGGAGCCACCATGTCCATTCCAGACCAATACAAAAAATGGCAGGAAAATACGCTCAAGAAATCGCTCGATAAATTCAAAGAGCGACGCGAACGATTCGCAACATCTTCCGGGATCGACGTGCCCCGCCTCTCGCTCCCTGCGGATGGTGGTCTCGATACGCCCCGCGAAAGGCATGCGGGGCTACTCGACCAGCAGTATCTCGATAATCTCGGGTTTCCCGGCGAATACCCCTTCACGCGCGGAGTCCAGCCGACGATGTATCGTTCGCGCCTGTGGACGATGCGTCAGTACGCGGGCTTCTCCACCGCGGAAGATTCCAACAAGCGTTATCGTTATTTGCTCGCGCAAGGTCAAACGGGGCTGTCGGTCGCCTTCGACCTCCCAACTCAAATTGGGTACGACGCGGACGATCCCATCGCGCGGGGCGAGGTGGGCAAGGTGGGCGTCTCGATCTCGTCTCTTCGCGATATGCAACAATTGTTCGACCAGATTCCGCTTGGCAAGGTTTCCACCTCCATGACCATCAACGCGCCCGCGGGGGTGTTGCTTGCCATGTACATCGCCGTGGCGAAAAAACAAGGCGTGGATATGAAGCAACTGCGCGGCACGATCCAGAACGACATTCTCAAGGAATATGTGGCGCGCGGCACATACATCTTCCCGCCCGCGCCTTCGATGCGACTCATCACAGACATTTTTCAATTCTGCGCCAAGGAAGTGCCGAATTGGAACACCATTTCGATCTCGGGCTATCACATCCGCGAGGCCGGCTCGACCGCCGTGCAGGAGGTGGCGTTCACGCTCGCGAACGGAATCGCCTACGTGGCAGCCGCCTTGAATGCGGGCTTGAACATAGATGATTTCGCCGGTCAACTCTCGTTCTTCTTCAACGCGCATAATAATTTTCTGGAAGAAGTGGCTAAATTCCGCGCGGCGCGGCGGTTGTGGGCAAGAATCATGCGCGAACGCTTCAAAGCGCAGAAACCATCGTCGTGGCAGTTGCGCTTCCACACGCAGACCGCAGGCTCGACTCTCACCGCGCAACAACCCGAGAATAACGTGGTACGCGTGACCATGCAGGCGTTGTCCGCCGTCCTCGGCGGGACGCAATCCCTGCACACCAACTCGATGGACGAGGCGCTGTGGCTTCCCACGGAAAAATCCGTGCGCGTGGCGCTCCGCACCCAGCAGATCATCGCGTATGAGTCGGGTGTGGCAGACTCGGTGGATCCGCTGGCAGGGGCGTACTTGATCGAATACCTCACCGACGAGATCGAACGCGGCGCGCGGGAATACGTCGCCAAAATTGACGACATGGGCGGCGCGTTGACCGCCATCGAGCGCGGCTTCATGCAGAACGAAATTCAGAACGCGGCGTATGAAGCGCAACAGGCGATTGAACGAGGGGAGCAGGTGGTGGTGGGTGTCAATCAATTCCAGGTGGAAGAAGATTTAACGCTGGAACGTTTGAAGGTTGACCCTGCGATTGAAGCGGCGGCGCGCCAGCGACTCGCCACCTCACGCGCGAACCGTGATTCGACACGGGTCGCGGAATTACTTGGTCAATTAGAAAACCTGGCACGTGGAACCTGGAACCTGATACCCCTCTTTATTGAATGTGTGGAAAACGACATCACCCTCGGCGAGATTTGCAACACGTTGAGGAGCGTCTGGGGTGAGTACGTGGCGGAGGGGTTTTAGGTCAAAAGAATGAAACCACTATCGTATTTGCTGCATGGCTTTGTTTTTGCTTTTGGGAGCGCGATCATATTATATGGGGCTGTGGTCAATCTCAATGTTTTGATCCACCCCGTTGACGTGATCCCCCCGATCCTTTTTTCCGTCCTGGTTTTTTTTCTCTTCGTCCTGTTTGCGTACTTACTGACCCGCAGCCTGGACGCCGCAGGTTTGATCGCTTCCCTGCTCGTGCTGGGTCTGTTTCACCTTTGGACCGTTTTTATAACGGTGATTGGCGGTACTATCTTCGCTCTGGTGTTGTTTAAAATCTTTTTCAAAAGGGTCGGACCCGCGGATACTCATCGGGTCTTGAATGCGATCAGCCTTGCCATCGTTGGGTATTACCTTTTTCAGTTTTACACCCTGAGTATCGTGGGACTCTGGGCGCCGGTCCCTGTGACCATTCAACCGGTGGAAGGGGTGCCCGCTCCAAACCCGAATCAGGCAGATACCCCGGATGTTTATTACATCATCCTCGATGGGTACGGGCGTGCAGACATGCTGCAAGACGTCCACGGCTTCGATAATTCTATGTTTGTCGATGCCTTGAAAGAGCGGGGCTTTGTCGTTGCCTCCGATAGCCAGTCTAACTATGCGCGAACGTTGCTCTCCCTGTCCTCTTCGCTCAATATGCAATACCTCGATACTTCCTCATCTACCGGGGAAGATTCCGATTTGTGGTGGCCCCTAAAGGATGCCTTGCAGCATGGCATTGTTCGGAAGACCCTCGAAGACCAGGGTTACAAGACCTACTTTGTCGCGAATAATACCGATTATTCCGACATCCGCGACGGGGATTTTTATGAGGCGCCGTTTCCGATCCAGTTGGATATCTTTAGCGCCCTTTATTTATATCGAACCAATTTGGGACTGCTGGCTGAAATCGACGGACTTGGAATTTCAAGTTTTTCCTATGATACCCATCGTCGGATCATCCAG